>JBEIFT010000086.1:0-10088 GCA_040382255.1 Phycisphaeraceae bacterium | reverse complement strand
GCGGTCCGTCGCCCGCACGGTCATCGGCCATCACGCGCGCGACGCTTGAGCACGGACGATGATCGCCACGATCCCGGCCAGCATCGCCACGGCGGCCAGGGCCGGCCAGACCAGCCACCGCCTGCCCTGCGGCAGGTGCGGTTCAAGCACGACGACCGGGCCCAGGCGACCGTCCGCGGCGTCGATGCGCCGCCACGCCGCCCCGCCGTCGCCGGTCGAGAGCAGCATCGCCAGCCCGCCGCCGTCGCCGACCACCGCCCACGGCTGGCGCGGCGCGTCGAGCGTCGCCAGGTCGACCGATGCCCCGCCCCGCGCGATCGACAGCCGGACGGTCCCGTCTGCCGAGCGCACCATGCGCACGGGCGGCGCCGCGCCGGGGACCAGCGCCACATCGGGCGCCGCCGTCCCGGCCGGCGCAGCCTCCCAGCCGGACGGGCCGAGCCGCTCCGGCGGCAGAGTCCCGCGCTGGACGTGCAGCACGTTGCCCTCGGACCACGCGCGCAGCGGCGCGCCATCGCCCGGAAGTCCGGGCAGCAGCTCCAGCCGACCGAGCGGGTCGTACGCGAACTGGCCGGAGACCGGGTTCCGGACGGCACGCGAGCGCCAGACCTCGCGCCGGCCCCCCGCCGATCGAGGCGCGGCCACCAGCCACATCGAGGGCGTGCCCAGGTCGGCGCCGCAGGCGATCGCCTCCGGCTGCGAGCGCAGCACCGCGACCTCGCGCACGAACGGCCCGGCCATGCCCGCGGCGTGGTGCAGCAGCACGTGCTCGGCGCCGCGTGCCCCGCTGCGCTCGACCAGGAACCAGGCGTTCGCGCCGTCGGCGGCGGCGAGCATCGGCTCGCGCGGCGGAGCATCCGCGTCGTCGGCGACGGCAGGCCCCGCGGCGAAGAGCGCGATCGCCGCCGCGACAAGCGCCACCAGCGCGGCACGTGCCCCATGCCCGGTCACGGCGCGTCGCCTTCCACGGTGCCGGGCGCGAACTTCGCGCGCAGCCCGTCCAGGTCGTACAGCGCCGGACGGTCCGCGGCATCGCGCGCGGCACGCGGCTTGTCCAGGAAGACCGCGATCTCGGTCCCCGCACGATCGCCCGCCCCGCGCACCCGGACGCGCTGCGGGATCGCCGGCCACGTTCCCATCGTCCGTCCCTCGACCTCGACCGGGCCCAACTCCGCGAGCGTCGCCTCGCACTCGACGGCGTCGCCGCGACGGACGCGGACCGCGCGCGGCGCCAGCGTCACGGCGTCGAAGTCGGCCTCGAGACGGGCGCCGGGCGGAAGCACCGCGCCATCGGCCGTCACCTGCACACGCACCACGCCGTCCACGCGCCCGGGCATCGCACCCGGCGCCGGCAGCAGCGGCCGCAGCGCCATCAGCCACGGCAGCGCGCCGACGATGCCGGCCCGCGCGCCGTCCAGCCGCCCCCACCGCAGCCGGACCGGATCGGCCTTCAGCTCGAACGCCCACCACCGCGTGCCGTCGCTCCCGATCCACGACCAGCGGTCGCCGAACTTCGAGATGCTCGCCGCGACGCCGCGCCCCGGCATCCAGCGGAAATCGACGTCGCCCTGGTCGAAGTGGTCGCCGTCGGCGTCGCGCGAGCGCAGCTCGACCACGCCCTTCGCGTGCAGGCAGCCCAGTTCCCCGACACGTGCACGCTCGGCGGCGGCGATCGCGGCGGCCGAAGGCGGCGCCAGGGGCGTCGCCACGGCCGCACCGTCGCCGGTTTTCTGCGCCGACCCGCAGCCGGCAGCCGCGAGGGCCGCCAGCAGCACCCCGAGCTGCAGCGCCGGGCGCGCGCTCACAGGTCGCTCTGCATCACCTCGCCGAGGTGCTCGGAGAGTTCCTGCAGGTCCTCGTCGCGGATCTTCGGGTTGCGCACGCGGATCGGCGGCAGCTCGTCGCCCAGGCCGCGCTTCTGCACCAGCCACCACTCCGAGTCGCCCTCGCGCTCGACGCGCAGGTGGCGCAGCATCTTCTTCCGCAGCAGGATCAGGCACAGCAGCCAGCGGTAGGCCAGGCGCTGCGCGCGGTCGTCGCCGTCCAGCCGGTCGAAGAGCTCGACCAGCGTGTCATCGTCCACCAGCAGGCGCCTCTTCGCGTCGGGCTCCGGCGCCGTCGTGCGCCAGAAGCAGACCAGCCCGGCCGGCCGGGGGCCGCCGTCCCACGCCTCCGCGGAATAGTCCCGTCGCAGGAACTCGTGCCCCGACTCGTCACCGGGCGGGACCTCGCACAGCGCGGCGACGATCGACTCGCCGGGAACCAGCGGGCGCCCCGTCGCGGCGCAGGTGGCGGTGAAGCGTCCGAGGGAGAAGCTGCTCGTGGCGCGGGTCATGCGGGCATCGTAATGCACCGCTGCGGCGCACGGATGCGCGGGCGGAACCCTATACTCGACCCGACACCATGATCGAGGGACTCGGACAGCTCTTCCGCGGCAACGAGCCGGTCGCCATCGCGATCGAGCTGGCCGTGATCTGGCTGGCGGTCTTCGCGGTGCTCCGGTTCCTGCGCGGCACCCGCGGCGCGGGCGTCCTGAAGGGCGTCATCGTGATCCTGGCGGCCATCATCCTGAGCCTGCGCTTCGCGGGCTCGGGCAGCGACACCTTCGCACGCCTGCGTTACGTCGCCGAGGCGCTGGCCGGCACGCTCGCCATCGCGCTGGTCGTCATCTTCCAGCCCGAGCTGCGCCAGGGCCTGATCCGCATCGGACAGACCCGCTGGTTCGGCGGGCGCGCGGCGCAGTTCAGCCAGGTGGTGCCCGCCATCGACGAAGCGGTCGAGTTCCTCAGCCGCAACCAGTTCGGCGCGCTGATCGTGATCGAGCGCACCGTGCCGCTGGGCGACATGATCGGCACGGGCGTGCCGATCGATGGCGAGATCTCGGCGCGGCTCCTCGAGTCCATCTTCTGGCCCAACAGCCCCCTGCACGACCTGGCGGTCGTGATCCGCGGCGACCGCATCGCGGCGGCCAACGTGCAGCTGCCGCTGGCGGACGCCAGCCTGGTGCCCGCGCGCCTGGGGTCGCGCCACCAGGCCGCGCTCGGCGCCACGCTCGACACCGACGCAGTCGTGGTCGTCGTCAGCGAGCAGACCGGCTCGATCCGCATCGCGTCGGGCGGCGAGCTCGGTGACCCGATCGCCTACGACGACTTCGCACGCACCCTGCAGCAGCGCCTGGCCACGGCCGCCGCGCCGCGCGAGGCGCCCACGCCGGAGGCGCAGGCATGAGGGTCCCGTCCACTTGGCGATCCGACGCGCTGAACCTGGTCGCCGCCGCGATCATTGCGCTGCTGATCTGGGCCTACGCGAACGACCGGACGCGTGAATCCACGACGACCGCCGGCACGGTGCGCTTCACGGTCGCCGACCCGCGCGAGCAGTACGTGGAGCCATCCACGTCGGTCGCGGTCAACGTCGAGGTGCGCGGCAGCCGCCGCGCGCTCGAGCGCATCGAGGACGAGCTGCGCAACGGCGTGACGCTCTCGAGCGGCAACGGCGACATCCCCCCCACCGCAGGCATGCACACGATCGACCTGGCCGAGGCGCTGGCGCACGAACCAGCCTTCTCGGCGATGGGCGTCGAGATCGTCCGCGTGCGGCCCGAGTCGCAGCGCATCACGATCGGTGCGCTTGCCACCGAGCAGGTCCCGGTCACCGCGGTGCTGCCCAGCGCGGCCGTCCAGGGCGACATCGTGCTCGATCCGCCGGTCGTCGCCGTCACGCTGCCCGCCGAGGCGCGCGGCGCGGTCGGCGCGCTGAGCGTCGACGCCGTGGTCGACACCAAGAACATGGAGCCGGGCAAGCCGCAGCAGGTGGACGTCGACCTGCGCCTGCCCGAGGCCCTGGCGCGCTGGAAGGAACTCTGCCGCGTCGTGCCCCCGCGTGCCAAGGTGTCGTTCACGCTGCTGGCCACCAGCGAGGAGGCGAAGCTGGCGCGCGTGCCGGTCCGGATCTCGGCCGGCGCCGACGCGATCGCTCGCTGGCAGATCGCGCCCGCAGGCGGTTCCGACGTGATCACGGGCGTGGTCGTCACCGGCCCGCGCGCGGCGGTCGCATCCATCTCGAAGGGCGAGTTCCAGCCCGCCGCGGTGGTCGACGTCCCCGAGGGCGCACTCAGCCAGCCCGGCACCGTGGAGCTCCCGGTCACCTTCTGGCGGCTGCCCGAGGGCGTGACCGTGATCGACGTCGCGGGCACCCCGCGCGGCACCGCGCCTCGCGTCACGGTGCGGATCTCGCCGCGCGCCGAAGCCGCGCCCGGCGCCGAAGCCGCGCCCCGCTGATCCCCGCACGCCCCGCTCAGCCGGCGTTCGCACGCACCGCGTGCCAGTTCTTCTTGCCCCGGCGCAGCAGCGCCACCTGCCCGTGCAGCAGCGCGGCCGGCGTCAGCCGCGCGTCGGGCGCGGCCTTCTCGCCGTTCACCAGCACCGCCCCGGCCTGCAGGAAGTCGCGCGCCTCGCGCTTGCTGGCCGCCAGCGTGGTGCGCGGCAGCAGGTCAAGCAGCGCGACGCCCTCGCCGCCCAGCTCGCCCGGCTCCAGCACCGTGCACGGCAGGTCCTCGGCGATCTCCGCGACCGTGCGCGCATCCAAGCCCGCGACGTCGCCGCTGAAGAGCGCCTTGCCCGCGGCCTCGGCGTTCGCGCACTCGGTCGGCCCGTGGAAGAGCCCGGTCATCTCGTTCGCCAGCACGCGCTGCGCCTCGCGCTCCTGCGGACGCGCCGCCGCGGCGGCATCCAGCTCCAGCACGCGCTCCTGCGGCAGGAACGTGAACCAGCGCAGGAACTTCGCGATGTCCGCGTCCGCGGTGTTCAGCCAGAACTGGTGGAAGCGGAACGGGCTGGTGCGGTCGGCCGTGAGCCACACCGCGCCCTTCTCGCTCTTGCCGAACTTCCCGCCGTCGCTCTTGGTGACCAGGGGATTGGTGATGCCGAACGACTCGGCGCCGCAGATCCGGCGCACCAGGTCGATCCCGCTCACGATGTTGCCCCACTGGTCCGCGCCGCCCAGCTGCACCGTGCAGCCCGTCGTGCGGTGCAGGTGCAGGAAGTCGTACGCCTGCAGGATCATGTAGCTGAACTCGGTGTAGCTGATGCCCTGCTCGCGGCCCTCCAGGCGGCTGCGCACCGAGTCGCGCACGATCATCTGGTTGACGCTGAAGTGCTTGCCGACGTCGCGCAGCACCTCGATGTAGCCCAGGCCGCGCAGCCAGTCGCCGTTGTTCACCATCGCGGCCGCGCGGTCGCCGCCGGCCGAGAAATCGACCACGCGCTCGAAGATCCGCTTCTGGCACGCGACGTTGTGCGCGACGGCCTCCTCGTCCAGCAGCTGGCGCTCCGCGCTCTTGCCGCTCGGGTCACCGATCAGGCCCGTGCCGCCGCCCATCAGGACGATCGGGCGGTGCCCCGCGCGCTGCCAGTGCGCGAGCAGCTTCATCGCCACGTAGTTGCCGACGGTCAGGCTGTCCGCGGTCGGGTCGAAGCCCGCGTACGCGATCCGGCCCGGCGTCGCCAGGTACGCCGGCAGCGCGTCCGACGTCGTCTGGTGCAGCAGGCCGCGCCAGCGGAGTTCGTCCAGGAAGGCGCCGGGACCGGTGGTGTTCGCGTGCGTGGCCATGGGGTGGACGGGAAGGTACGGGGGCGCTCAGCGCGACGCCAGCGCGCCGCTCTTCGAACGGATGTCGGCCAGGAGGTCCGACCAGCTCTTCTCGAACGCCTCGGCGCCCTGCTTCTGCAGCGCGGCCGCGGTCGCCGGAAAGTCGATGCCCGCCGCGCGCGCCTCGGCCAGCGCCGCGCGCAGCGGCCCGCCGTCGGGCGGCAGCACCGCACCCACGCGGCCCGACGCGTGGAACGCCTGCAGCGTGGCCTCGGGGACGGTGTCCACCGTGATCGGCGACGCCAGGCCCTCGACGTACAGCGACGCGGGCAGCTTCGGGTCCTTCGTGCCGGTGCTCGCGTAGAGCAGCCGCTGCGGTCGCGCGCCCTTCGCCGCCAGCGCCAGCCAGCGCGGCTGCGTATGCAGCGCGACGTACGCGGCGTAGGCATCGGCGCCGATCGCCAGGCCCACCCGGTTCTTGAGCGCGGCGGGCAGCTTCGGCTCCAGCGTGGCGTCCCAGCGCGAGATGAACAGGCTGGCGACCCCCGCGACGTCCAGCGGCTTCCCCAGCGCGGCGCGGCGCTCCAGGCCCCGGAGGTACGCATCCGCGGCGGCCAGGTAGTGCGCGGTGTCGAAGAGCAGCGTCACGTTCACCGGCACGCCGCGGAAGGTCAGCTCCTCGATCGCCGGCAGGCCCTCGGCCGTGCCCGGCACCTTGATGTACAGGTTCGGCCGCCCCGCCCGCGCGTGCAGCGCCACGGCCTGCTCGACCGTGCTCCGCGCGTCGTACGCCAGCAGCGGGCTCACCTCCAGCGAGCACCAGCCGTCGACGCCGCCCGTCCGCGCGTGCACCCCGGCGAAGAGGTCGCATGCCCGCGTCAGGTCCTCGAGCGCCAGTTCGAAGAAGATCTCCTCCTCCTTCAGGCCCTTCGCGGCCAGCGCCGCGACCTGGGCGTCGTAGTCCTTGCTCCCCGCGATCGCCTTGGCGAAGATCGTCGGGTTCGACGTCAGCCCGACCACGCTCCACTCCGCGATGTACCGCTGCAGCTGCCCGCCCAGCATGGCACGGGTGATGTTGTCCAGCCAGATCGACTGGCCGGTCATCGAGAGCACTGCGGTGGGGGCACCGGTCGCGGGCGTGGTGGCATTCGTCATGCCCCTATCCTACGGCCCGCATGACCGCCCACGCGCCGCTCGACCGCACGCCCGCCTTCGCCGCGCTCCGCGCGCACGCCGCCGCCATGCAGGGGCACCACCTGCGCGACCTGTTCGCCGCGGACGCCGGCCGCGGCACGTCGATGGCGCACGAGGACCTCGGCATCCGGATGGACTGGTCCAAGCAGCGCGTGACGGCCGAGACGATGCGGCTGCTCGAGGCGCTGCTCGCCGAGTCGCCGTTCGCCGCCCGCCGCGCGGCCATGTGGGCCGGCGAACGCATCAACGTCACCGAGGACCGCGCGGTCCTGCACGTCGCGCTCCGCGCCCCGCGCGGGCAGGTGATCCGCACCGGAGGCCACGACGTCGTCCCCGACGTGCACGCCGTGCTGGACGCGATGGCGGACTTCGCCGACCGCGTGCGCTCCGGCGCCTGGACCGGCCACGGCGGCCGCCGCATCCGCAACGTCGTCAACATCGGGATCGGCGGCAGCGACCTGGGCCCGCAGATGGCCGACGCCGCGCTCCGCGCGTGGGCGATGCCCGACATGCGGTTCCGGTTCGTCTCCAACGTCGACGGCGACGACTTCGCCTGGAAGACGTCGGACCTCGACCCCGCCGAGACGCTCTTCATCGTCGCCAGCAAGACCTTCACCACGCAGGAGACGATGACCAACGCCGCCACCGCGCGCGCGTGGCTCCTGCGCGGCCTGGGCGGCGACCCGGCCGCCGTCGCGCGGCACTTCGTGGCCGTCTCCACCAACATCGAGGCCGTGCGCGCCTTCGGCATCGACCCCGCGAACATGTTCCCCTTCTGGGACTGGGTCGGCGGGCGCTTCTCGATGGACGCCTCGATCGGCCTGGCGACGATGCTGGCGATCGGCCCTGCGGGCTTCCGCGAGATGCTTGCCGGCTTCCATGAGATGGACGAGCACTTCCGCACCGCGCCGCCGATGCGCAACCTGCCCGTGCTGATGGCGCTGCTCGGCGTCTGGAACTCGACGTTCCTCGGGCTGGGATCGCTCGCCGTCCTGCCCTACAGCCAGTACCTGGAGCAGTTCACCGCCTACCTCCAGCAGCTCGAGATGGAGTCGAACGGCAAGCACGCGCAGCTGGACGGCGACCGCGTGCGCTGGTCCACCTGCCCCGTCGTCTGGGGGCAGGCCGGCACCAACGGCCAGCACGCCTTCTACCAGATGATCCACCAGGGAACCGAGGTCGTGCCCTGCGACCTCATCGCCTTCGCACGCGCGGTGCACGAGCTGCCGCCCCACCAGGACATGCTGCTCGCGAACGCGTTCGCGCAGGCCCGCGTGATGGCGTTCGGGCAGCCCGCCGACGAACTGCGCGCGCAGGGCGTGCCCGCGGCGCTGGTGCCGCACAAGGAGATGGAGGGCAACCGCCCGAGCACGTTCCTGCTGTGCGAACGGCTCTCGCCGCGCATGCTCGGCCGCCTGGTCGCGCTCTACGAGCACAAGGTCTTCACGGCCGGCGCGATCTGGAACATCGACAGCTTCGACCAGTGGGGCGTCGAGCTGGGCAAGAAGGTCGCCAACTCGCTGCTGCCCGCGATCGCCGAAGGCACGCCGGCCGCGGACATCGACTCCAGCACGGCCGCGCTGGTCGCGCGGGCGCGCGCCTGGCGCGGCGCCTGATGCGGGCGCGCGGGCCGAGGGACGGCGCGGTCAACCGCCGTTCGGCCGCTCGTTCGGCGGCGGCGCGACGTCGTTCGCGTTCGGCGGACGGTCGTTCGGCGAGGGCTGCGTGGGCACCGCACCGGGCTGCGTCGCGAACGACCTCGGCTGCTGCGGCGCGGCGTAGGGCGATCCGCCGTACGCGCCGCCGCGCGTGAGCGCTTCCTCGCGCTGGTTCTGCGCCTGCAGCTCGTTCGCCTCGTTCTGGCGCCACTGCGGCGCGTTGTCCATGCTCCAGCCCGAGATCGGCGGTGCGTATGGGTCGAAGCTCTGCGCCAGCGCCAGTCGCTGCGCGTTGCCGTGGCGGTAGACGTCCAGCAGCTGCTGCTGCCGCGCCTCGGCCTGCTGCTCGCTCATGCCCTGCGTCGGCGCCACCGGCCGCCACGTCGGCGGCAGCGGCGGCTTCGGGGCGGAAGGCGGCGGCGGCGCGTGAGGCGGCGTCGGCGGCGCCACGCCGAACCGCTGCGAGAGCGGCTGCGCGGCACCCGTCAGCACCGGCGCATAGGCGTTGATCGCGCCCTGCTCGTCGCCGCGCGGCACGCCGATCGGCGTCATCACGAAGAGCACGGGCTGCGCGGGGTCGGCGCTGCCGCTCACGGCCAGGACCATCTCCTTGGGCAGGCTGAAGTCGCTGACGCCCGAGTACAGCGTGTGCTGCTGAAGGGCAGGCAGGATGTTCGTGTTGCGCGGCGTGGGGATCGCCCACTGGAAGACGTTCGAGGTCAGGAACGAGGCCTGCGGCACGATCATCCACTGCCACGCCGGGTTGCGGCACGTGCCGTTGATGACGCCGGCGTTGCCGGGCGCCTGCGGTGCCATCGGCGTCCACGCGACGTAGCCCTCGCCGTACGCCCAGTTCACCCAGCCTGGCCCCCACGTCTTGTCCGGCACCCACACCCAGCCGGTGTTGTCCCACCACATCCAGCGGCCGTAGTGGTAGACGGCCCAGCCGAAGGGCTCGTAGCTCTGCCAGTACATCCCGTAGCCCTCGGCGACCTGCCACTGTCCCTGCGAATAGGGCCGCCAGCCGGGCAGCACCGCGCGCGGCTGCCAGACCCACCCCCACTGCTGGTTCGGCGTCCACGTGCCGTAGTTCGAGAGCTCCTGCATGAACTGCTGGACGGTGATCGACGTGGCGATGCCGATCGACCCCTGCGCGTGCGCCTGGCGCGCGCCCGTGGCGATCGCGGCGACCACCGCAAGGCAGGCGAGGATCCGGCGGAGATGCGTCGGGGCGTGCATGGCGGGGATCGTAACCCCGCGCGCCCGCCCGGCCGCGCTCAGAACGACTTCCGGAGCCGCGCCACGCACGCCCCGACGGTGGCCGCGGCCTCGGACAGCTCGGCCTCGGTGGTGAACCGGCTGGTGCTGAACCGCAGGCTGCCGTGCGCGACGGCCTCGGGCACGCCCATCGCCAGCAGCACCGGCGAGGGATCGAGCGACCCGCTCGAGCACGCCGCCCCCGCGCTCGCGGCGACGCCACGCTCCGAGAGCAGCAGCAGGAGCGCCTCGGCCTCCAGCCGCGGGAACCCGATGTTCGTCGTGTTCCACAGGCGATCGCCGGCCGCGCCGTTCACGACCGCGTCCGGCACCGCCGCCAGCACCGCGCGCTCGAACGCATCGCGCAGGGCCGCGCCGCGCGCCACGCCG
>JBEIFT010000085.1:0-10163 GCA_040382255.1 Phycisphaeraceae bacterium | reverse complement strand
GGCCATCTGCCGTGCATCGGCGGCCTGCTCGCGCGCGCGGGCGCCGTCGGGGCCCACGAGCCGGTCGGCCGCCTGCCCGTAGAGACGCGCGGCATCGTCCCAGCGTTGCTGGTTCACGGCGACCGCGCCCTGCATGGCCATCGCGCGCCCGCTGACGCGCGCGTCCGCGCTCTTCGCCGCCACGGCCAGGCTTGCCTTGGCGTCGTCCCAGCGCGCAAGCTCGTACTCGGCGCAGCCGGCGACCAGTGCGGCCTCCTGGCGCGTGCGCATGTCGCTGGACGCGGCCTGCGCGGCCTTCGCCAGCCGCGCGCTCTCGTCGTAGCGGCTGGCGTCCAGCGCCTTCATGGCGCGGTCCAGGTCGTTGGTGGTCGGTTCGGGTCCGCACGCGGCCACCAGCAGGCCGGCGGCGGTGAGGAGCGCGGCGGCGGCCGTCCTGGCTGCGCGCGCACGGGTGGGGGTGGCGATCCTTCGCACGCGGCTATCGTAGCCGGACCGATGTCACTCCTGCGCTCCATCCAGTGGTCCCTGGCGCGAAAGTCGTTCGCGCCGCTCGTCACCGACGACCAGCGCACCTGGACCGGCTTGATGCTCCAGGTGGCGTCGTGGCACATGGCCCGGGCGGTCGCCGCCGAGAGCCGCGCCCGCAACGTCGGCATCCTGCTCCCGACGTCCGGCCTGTTCCCGCCCGCGCTGATGGCGTGCTGGATGAACGGACGCACGGCCGTCCCGCTGAACTACCTGCTCTCGCGCAGCGACCTGGAGTACATCGCCGCCGACGCCGGGCTGGATGCCGTGATCACCGTCGGCCCGATGCTGGACCACATCGGCGGCGAGCTGCCCGGCGTCCGTTCCATCCGCCTGGACCGGATGAAGTTCGGCGGCGTTCCCCCCGTGCGCCTGGGCGCCGCGTGGAAGGCCGACGACGTCGCCGTCATCCTCTACACGAGCGGCACGTCCGGCCGGCCGAAGGGCGTCATGCTCACCGACGGCAACCTGTCCGCCAACGTCCGCCAGGTGGTGGAGTGGGCCAAGTTCGATTCCGGCGACACCATGCTGGGCGTCCTGCCGCAGTTCCACAGCTTCGGGCTGACGGTCCTCACGCTGCTGCCGCTGACCGTCGGCTGCCGCGCCATCTACACGGCGCGGTTCATGCCGGCCAAGCTGGTCGAGCTGGCCCGCGAGCACCGGCCCACGGCGTTCGTCGCCATCCCCTCGATGTACAACGCGCTGGTCGCCGCCCGCAAGGCGGCGCCCGAGGACTTCGCCAGCCTGCGCTACGTGGTCTCCGGCGGCGAGCCGCTGCCCGAGAAGGTCGCCCAAGGGTTCCTGGAGCGCTACGGCAAGCGGATCAACGAGGGCTACGGCCTGACCGAGACCGCGCCCGTCACCAACTGGTGCCTGGCCGACGAGTTCCGCCCGAAGTCGGTCGGCCGCCCGCTGCCGGGCGTCGAGGAACGCATCGTCGCGCCGGACGGTCGCGTGCTTCCCGCCGGCGAGGACGGCGAGATCCGCATCAAGGGCCCCAACGTGATGAAGGGCTACTACAAGCTGCCCGAACTCACGGCCAGCGTCTTCGACGAGCACGGCTTCTTCAAGACCGGCGACATGGGACGCTTCGATGCCGACGGTCACCTGTACATCACCGGCCGCATCAAGGAGATGCTGATCATCAGCGGCGAGAACGTCTTCCCGCGCGAGATCGAGGAAGCCATCAACCACCACCCGGCCGTCAAGGATTCCGCGGTGGTTGGCCTGGCGGACCCCAGCCGCGGCGAGGTGCCGATCGCGTTCGTCGAACTGAAGGAAGGCGAGCAGTGGGACGAGGCCGCCGTGCGCGCGTTCGTGCGCGACCGGCTGCCGCCCTACAAGGTGCCCAAGGAGTTCCGGGTGCTGGACGCGCTGCCGCGCAACCCGACCGGCAAGATCATGCGCCGCGCGCTGGCCGAGCGCCTGCGCGCACCCGCCTGACGCCGCTCAGGGACAGGGGCCGAACGCGCCGAGCAGCGCACCCAGGTCCGCGCCGTTGACGACGCCGTTGCCGTCCAGGTCGCCGGCGCCCGCATTGCCCCAGTTGCCCAGCAGGACGCCCAGGTCCGCGCCGTTCACCAGGCGGTTTCCGTCCAGGTCCGCCGGGCAGGGCTGCACGCAGACGGGCCCCTGGCCCGAGAGCGTCACGCTGCCCAGTCCGGCGTGGTCGGGGCTCTCGCCGCCCACCCGGATCCAGTAGCGCGTGCCGCATGCGGCCACGAACTGGAGCCGCGCGCCGCCCGCGGGGATGCAGATGATGCTGTTCGAGTTGCAGCCCACCAGCGTCAGCCCACCGCATTGCCCGGTGTAGACGGCGACGCGCAGGTTCGTGGCGCTGCCGCAGGTGGCCACGACGACGTTTCCGCTCCGCTCGGCGTCGTGGACATACCACAGGTCGTTGCCGATGGTCACGCCGGAGCCCTGGTCGCAGCTGGTCGGGAGCGCCGGCTGGCTGACCCGCGCCACCGCGGTGTTGAAGGTGATGGTCTGGCCGATGCGGAGCGGGATCGCGCCGCCGCACTCGTCGTTGGCCGGGATCGGCGCGTTGCAGACCTGTGCCGCGCGGGCCGCGCATGCGCCATCCCAGGTGTCCGTGCAGCAGAATGGGTCGGCGGCGCAGGTCGCGGCGCAGCAGGTGGCGTCCGCACACCCCGGCAGCACGTGCGGCTCGAAGCACGGCCCCGCGGTCGGCGTGCACGCGGGCGTGCAGCCGACGTCCGACGCGGACACGCGCAGCGTGTAGCGGGGCGTCGTGCCGCAGTCGATGGTCGAGGTCAGCCCGACGTTCGGGAACGTGCCCGGTGCCACGATCACCCAGTAGGTGCCGGGCGGCAGGCAGGCGAACGCCGTGGACTCGGTGCAGCCCTGGGCCGCCACGTGGATCGCGGCGGACGAGAGCGGCGTGGTGCAGCCGGGGGCGACCAGCGCCGCGTAGCCCGTGAACTCGGCCGAGAATGCGATGGTCACCTTCGAGATGCCGTCCTGGTTCGGGTCGGGCACCGTGATCGTCCAGACGTCGCGGTCGCCGGTCCACGCCGTGTCGTCCCAGACGCCGTCGATCTGTCCGCAGACGACCGTTCCGGGCGTGAGCGACGCCGGCGACTGGACGCCGCCCGCACAGGGGTCGTTCTGCCGGTTGCCGCAGCCCTCGGCCTCGGTGATCGACTCCGACGGGCAGTTGATCGCGCAGCTCACGCAGTACGCCGCGGCCAACTGCACGCAGATCGCGTCCCACGACTGGATGCAGCAGGACGGGTCGATCGCGCACACCGTGTTGCAGCACGCGGCGTCGCTGCAGCTGGGGGTTGCGTGCGCGGCGTTGCAGGCGCCCGCGGAGCTCGACCCGCATGGCACCGGCGGCGGGGCATCGCAGACGTTGTTCGCCTGCAGCACGCAGGAAAGGTCCCAGGTGATGTCGCAGCAGCCGGGGTCGATGGCGCAGACCGCCGCGCAGCAGTTGCGGTCGTTGCAGCCGGGGGTGGCGTGCTCGGAGCGGCAGTCGCCGTTGATCGCCGCACCGCACAGGCCGATGCACTCGATGTTGGCGACGTCGACGCAGCCGGCGTCCCAGGCCACCTGGCAGCAGGCCGGGTTGAACTGGCAGACGCGGTTGCAGCAGGTGGCATCCGCGCAGCCTGGGAACGCATGCGCGGACAGGCAGTCGCCCGCTGTCTCGTTGCCGCAGCCCTGCGCACGAGCGGTCGCCGCCGTGGTCAGCACGGCAAGCAGGGCGAGGATGGCGGCGGCAAGGCGCATGATGGCGTCAGGATCCGTGCAAAGGTAATACGGGGTTCCGCGATGGATGCGTGGCGGACGATGGTATTTCGGCGGTTTCGGGGGCCATGATTCGCTGTGCGTGCCCAACGCCCGGAAACATGCGATTCACCACGGACCGGGGCAAGAGAAAGCCCCCGGCCGGAGCCGGGGGCCTTGGTCGTTGCGGAGGCGTTGCGTCCTTACGGGCAGGTGCCGTACGCGCCCAGGATCGCACCCAGGTCGGCACCGTTCACGACGCCGTCGCCGTTGATGTCGCCGGCACCCGAGTTGCCCCAGTTGCCCAGCACGATGCCCAGGTCGGCGCCGTTCACGATGCCGTTGCCGTCCAGGTCGGCCGGGCAGGGCGGCGCGCAGGTCGTCGCACCCGGAGTGACCGTCAGCGTGCCGGTGCCGAAGCCCGTGCTGCCGTAGGCGCCCACGCGCACCAGGTACTGCGTGCCGCAGGTGACGGTGGCGGTCATCAGGCTGGTGAAGCCCGTGCAGCCGGCGCCGTCGTCGTTGCACGCCAGGATCGTGCCGCCCGCATCCGGGCAGCCGGTCCACAGCTCCAGGCGCGTGTCGAAGCTGGCCGTGCCGCAGGTCGAGAACGTCGCCGTCCCGGCCTGCGTCGCGGTCCACTTGAACCACACGTCGTTGTAGAAGCCCGTACCAGCCGTGCCGCAGTTGGCCGGCGAGGTCGCGGGGGCGTCGCTGACGGCACCGATGTTGGAGAATGCGTTCGCGCCGTTGTTGGCCACGGTCGCACCGGTGCACGTGTCGTTCGCCACGCCTCCGCCGCCGCTTCCGCAGTCGACGTTCATCGTGCCCGTGCCGCCGCCGGAGAAGCCGCCCAGGCGGATCACGTAGGTCGTTCCCTGCGTCGCGCTGAACGTCACCTTGCTGGTCAGGTTGGGGCAGCCGGCGCCATCGTCGTTGCAGGCGATGGTCGTGCCGCCGCAGGCGTCGTAGATCGCCAGCCGCGTATCGAAGGTGGCCGAGCCGCAGGTCGAGACGGTGACCGTCTCGCTGCAGGTCGCGACATACGTGAACCACAGGTCCTTGCGGATCGCGGTGCCGAAGCCCTCGTCGCACACCGGGTCGAGCGGCGGCACCGAGTCGGTGGCCGTGGTGCTGTCGAAGGCGGTGTCGCCGTTCCCCACCGCGATCGCGCCCGTGCACTCGTCGTTCGGCAGTGCAGCGCCGACCGAGAGCGTCAGGGTGCCCGTGCCGCCGGCCGAGTAGCCGCCGACGCGGATCAGGTACGTGGTGCCGGCACTGACCTGGAACTGCATCTCGCTGGTCAGGTCGCATCCCGCCGCGTCGTCGTTGCACCCGACGATGCCGCCGAAGCAGTCGGTGTAGGCCGCCAGGCGGGTGTCGAACGCCGCGGCATTGCAGAGCGAGGCGATGCCGATGCCGCTCGTGGCGGGCGTCCAGGCGAACCAGACGTCCTTCACGAAGTTGGTGCCGAAGCCCTCGTCGCAGCTCGGGTCGAGCGGCAGGCCCGACGTGGTGGCGAACGTCGAGTCGAAGTTGACCGATCCGGTCGCGACCGCGATCGCCGTCTCGCACTCGTCGTTCGGCGGCGAGGACGCATCGCACGGGGTGCCGTTGAGCGTCAGCACGTAGTCGTTGCGGTCGCCGCCGCAGGGGAAGCCGGTGAACAGGGTCATCAGCGCCACGATGCGGTACGTGCCCGCGGGGACGCAGAAGTTGACGTTGGCCGGGCAGCTGGCGCCGGCGGCAGGGCTGGAGGCCAGCACCGCGGGCGGGCAGGCGTTGTCGACCAGGAAGATCCGGCCGGGGCCCTTCGAGTAGAGGTTGATGTCCAGCTGGGTGCCGGCATTCACGGTGAACTCGTACCAGTCGGTGTCGCGGATGTTGGCGTCGGCCCAGAAGGTGCCGCCGATCGAGTTGCCGACCGCGATGGGCTCCGTCGCCACGACGGGGGCGTTGCAGCCGCCGTTGGTGTCGCTGCCGCAGGCCTCGGACTCCGTGCCCGTGGCCGCGGGCAGGTCGCAGGTGCCGGCGCCGCACGACGTGCACAGCTGGCTTGCTTCCTGGGCGCAGATGTCGTCCCACTGCGTGTCGCAGCAGAACGCGTCGGCGCCGCACACCAGGCTGCAGCAGTCCGAGTCCGAGCAGAAGGGGGTCGCGTTCGCGGCGCAGCAGTCGTTGACGCTGTTGCCGCAGCTTTCGGGCGGAGCGGCGTTCGGCGTGATCGTCACGGTGCCGGCGCCCGCGCTGGCCGCGTCGTAGCCGCCGACCGCGATGTAGTAGGTGGTGCCGGCCACCGACGTGAACTGCAGGCTGCTGCTGAAGTTCGCGCAGCCCGAGCCGTCGTCGTTGCAGGCGATGACGGAGCTGGTGTCGCAGGACGCGAACACGCCGAGGCGCGTGTCGAACGGCGCGCTGTTGCAGGTCGAGACCTCGGTGTTGCCCGAGAAGGTCGCGACGTAGGAGAACCACTTGACGCCGTAGAGCAGGTCGTCGCCGAACGGACCGGGGTCGCAGAAGCCGGTGATGTCCACGTTTTCGGTGGAGCCGGTCGTGTCGAAGCTGTTCGGGCCGTCGGCGGCGTTGGCCGCCGCGGCGCATCCATCGCCGCCGCCGCCGCCGCCACCACCGCCACCGCCACCGGACGACGAGATGTTCATCGAGCCCGAGCCGGTGTCGGCCGCGCTGTAGCCGCCGACCGCGATGTAGTACGCGGTGCCCGCGGTCGCGCTGAAGGTCAGCTTCGACGCATAGGGCAGGGTCGAGCCGGTGACGTAGCAGCCCGTGGAGTCGTCGTTGCAGGCCAGGACCGTCGAGGGGTTGGCGCAGTCGGTCAGCACCGCGATGCGGGTGTCGAAGTTGACGCTGTTGCAGGTCTGGACCGTGTAGGTCGCGGTCTGCGACGCCACGAAGCGGTAGAACGAGGTGTTGTAGACCGAGCCGTCGGTGCCCAGGGTGCAGAAGCCCGAGAGGTTCAGGGTGACGCCGGTGGTGGTGGCCACGGGGGTGTCGCCTTCGCCGGCGGTGAGCGGCGAAGCGCACGACTGCGCGTGCGTGGCGGTCGTCAGTGCGGCGCAGGCGAACAGGGTCGCGCCCAGGGTCTTCAGGTTCGGCATTCTGGCTCCTTGCGAGGCGGGGTCAGGCTTCCGGTGCGGCACAGCACCCACGGCGCCGCACATCGGGCGGCGGCGCGTCATTGGGTCGTTCGGAAACTAATCGCCAGAATGTGGTCGTCCAAGCATGGAATCGCCGTTTTTGGCCAAATATCGGCCATTCAGGTCCCTGCCCGGGGTTGATCCGGGGTTCCGTCCCGCGCCGTGGGCCCCCGGGGCCTATCTTTCCGGCCCGCGGGGAGTTTCCCTGCTGCCGCCCGAAGGCGCGCCCGGATCGTTCGCACCCCAAGCCCGCAAAGGCCCACCCATGGTCACCGTCGGATCGAAGGCCCCTGGTTTCAAGCTCGCCTCCAAGCCCGGCCACGTCGTCGACGTCGCTGCCAAGCTGGGCCAGGAGAAGGTCGTCCTGCTCTTCATCCCGCTGGCCTTCAGCCCGGTCTGCTCGACCGAGCTCTGCACCTTCCGCGACGACTGGTCGAAGTGGACCTCGCTCGGCTGCACCGTGTACGCGATCTCGGTGGACAGCCCGTTCGTGACGGACAAGTTCCGCGCGGACCTGGGCATCCCGTTCGAGGTGCTTTCGGACTTCAACAAGGACGTCAGCCGCACCTATGGTGCGCTCTTCGAGGACCTGATGGGCCTGAAGGGCGTGGGCAAGCGTGCGGCGTTCGTGATCGACGCCGCCGGCAAGGTCGTCTACGCGCAGGTGAACGCCGAGGCTGGCCAGCAGGTCGACTTTGCGGCCATCGAGCAGGCGGTGCGTTCGTGCTGAGGCAGGCCGGCTTCGCGGCGATCGTGCTGGGCGCTTCGGCGCTGGCCGCATGCGAGGCGCCTCAGCGGGCATCCGACGGCGCCCTGGTGCTCCAGGTGGCCACCGAGTCCGGCGAGGTCCGCGAGCCGAAGGTGCTGAAGGGCGAGATGGAGGTCGGCCAGCGGCTGGAGGTTCGCCTGGGCGCCAACGCAGGCACGGGCTTCGCCTGGCAGATGGCCGGGCCCGCGCCCGCGGTGATGAGCCTGCAGTCGACGGATCCCGCCGGCGTGGTCGCTCCGGCCCCCGGCGAGGGCGGCCGTGCGGGTGGCGGCACCGTCACGACGTTCGCCATGACCGCGGTGGCACAGGGCGATGCGCAGCTGCGCTTCGTGCTGGCGCGGCCGTGGGAGAAGGGCGTCGCGCCGGCGCGGGTCGTGGACCTGGCCGTCACCGTGAAGCCCCGCGCGGCGGCCGACAGTCGATGAACCGCGTGCCGCGCTGCATCCGCGGCCCGCTCCCACGGTAGGCATGGCGTGCTTGTGGCGCTCCTGGGTTGCATGGTCGGCATGGCGGCGCCCGGGCTGCCCGAGGCTGCCCACGCCATCCTGGTGTCGCGCTGCATCCGGTGCCATGGCGGCGTGCGCGAACGCGGCGACCTGAACCTGCTGCGGCGCGAACGCGCGATCCGGCCGAGCGCGGACGGCCGCGCCGCGATCGTGCCCGGCGACCCGGATGCCAGCGAGCTGCTTGCGCGCGTGGCGTCGCACGATGCCGACGAACGGATGCCTCCCGAGGGGCCCGCGCTCACGGATGCCGAGGTCGGCGTCCTGCGGCGCTGGATTGCGCAGGGTGCCGCGTACCCGGTGCAGTGGTCGATGGTGCCGCTCGCCGCGGTGCAGCCGCCGGAGGCCGGCGGGGCCTGGGCCACGAACGCGATCGACCGCTTCACTGCGGCGCGCCTGCAGCGGGAGGGCATTTCGCTGCCGTCGCAGGCCGATCGTCGCACGTTGCTGCGTCGCGCGTCGCTCGATCTCTGCGGGCTGCCGCCGGACGACGGCGCGCTGGCCGCGTTCCTGGCGGACGGCGCGCCCGGTGCATGGGATCGCGCGGTGGACCGGCTGCTGGCGTCGCCCGCGTACGGCGAACGCTGGGCCCGCATCTGGCTTGACCTGGCGCGCTACGCCGACACGAAGGGCTACGAGAAGGACGACCGCCGCCAGGTGTGGGCGTTCCGCGACTGGCTGGTCGATGCGTGGAACGCCGACATGCCGTACGACGCGTTCACGGAGCGCCTGCTTGCGGGCGACCTGCTGCCGGGCGCGACCGACGCCGACCGCGTGGCCACCGCGTTCCATCGCAACACGCTGACGAACGACGAGGGCGGCACCGACGACGAGGAGTTCCGCACCGCGGCCGTGATGGACCGCAACGCGACCACGTGGAACGTGTGGATGGGCACCACCATGCAGTGCGTGCAGTGCCACTCGCACCCGTACGACCCCATCGACCATCGCGAGTACTACCGCGCGCTCGCGTACTTCGACCAGACCGCCGACGCAGACCGCGCCGACGATGCGCCGGTGCTGCGCGTGGCCCTCGGTACCGGCGAGACGACCGTGCCCATCATGCAGGAACTGCCCGCGGACCGGCGCCGCGAGACCTCCGTCTTCACGCGCGGCAACTGGCGTGCGCGCGGCGAGCGCGTCTCGCCGGGGGTTCCCGAGGCGTTTCCGCCGATGCCCGCCGACGCGCCGCGGGACCGGCTGGGGCTGGCGAAGTGGATGGTGCAGCCCGGGAACCCGCGTGCGGCGCGCGTCGAGGTGAACCGCCTGTGGGAGGCGGTCTTCGGACGCGGGCTCGTCGAGACGTCCGAGGAGTTCGGCGCGGCGGGTGAGCCGCCCGCCGACCCGGCGCTCCTGGACTGGCTGGCCGCGCGGTTCATCGAGCTGGGCTGGTCGCGCAAGGCGCTGCTGCGCGAGATCCTGGCGTCCTCCACCTACCGCATGACGGCCGTGCCGGGCGCGGACGCGCTGTCGCGCGACCCCGACAACCGCCTGATGTCCCGTGCGCCGCGTTTCCGGCTGGAGGCCGAGGCGATCCGCGACCAGGCGCTGGCGGTCTCCGGGCTGCTGGAGCGCCGGCTGCACGGGCCGCCGGTCTTCCCGTTCCAGCCCGAAGGCGTCTGGATGGTCGTCTACAGCGGCGACCACTGGAAGACCAGCGAGGGACCGGACCGCTGGCGGCGCGCGCTCTACACGTTCTGGCGTCGCAGCAGTCCGCATCCTTCGCTGGTGGCGTTCGATGCGACCTCGCGCGAGAGCTGCACCGTGCGGCGCATCCGGACGAACACGCCGCTCGCCGCGCTGGCGACGTTGAACGACCCGACCTACGTCGAGGCCGCGCGGGCGCTCGCGGTGCGCGTCCTGCGCGCCGCCCGCGTGGGACAGGCGGCGGACGACCGCGCCGTGGCACGCGCCATGCTGCAGGCCGCGCTGGTGCGCGAGCCGCGCGACGTGGAG
>JBEIFT010000084.1:0-10275 GCA_040382255.1 Phycisphaeraceae bacterium | reverse complement strand
GCGGCAAGGGTGGCGGCGGCGGTGGTGGCGATCCCGGTCTGCATGAAGGCTCGGCGGTCCATGGTGCACGAGCCTACCGGGGCGGTGCGCCCCCGTTGCCTATGCTGCCCGTCCAATGCAGCCCGCCCGCGTCCGCTACATCGACAGCCACACCGAAGGCGAGCCCACGCGGGTGATCGTCGCGGGGGGCGCCGGCGCTGGCCGGGCGGACGGTGGCCGAGCAGGCCGCGGACCTGGCCGCGAACCACGACTGGTTCCGCAGCGCGACCGTGAACGAGCCGCGCGGGAACGACGTGCTGGTCGGCGCGCTGCTGGTGCCGCCGGCCGACCCCTCGGCCGCGGCGGGCGTGATCTTCTTCAACAACGTCGGCCTGCTGGGCATGTGCGGGCACGGGACGATCGGCGTCGTGCGCACGCTGGCGCACCTGGGCCGCTGCGGCCCCGGCACCGTGCGGCTGGAGACGCCGGTCGGCACGGTCGAGGCGACGCTCCTTCCGGCCGCCCCCGGCGAGGCCCCCGCGGTGCAGGTGGCGAACGTGCGATCGTGGGTGCACCGCCAGCGCGTGGCGGTCGCGCTGGCCGACGGACGCACGGTCCACGGCGACATCGCCTGGGGCGGCAACGGCTTCTTCCTGTGCGAGGACCACGGCGAGCGCGTCGAGATCGGCAACCTGGCCGAGCTGACGCGCGTCGCATGGGAGATCCGCGCGGCCCTCGAGGACGCGGAGCTCGCGACCATCGACGGCCGCGCCGTCGATCACGTCGAGCTTCTGGAGCACCCTCGCGACGAGGCCAACCACGGCCGCAGCTTCGTGCTGTGCCCCGGCGGCGCCTACGACCGCTCGCCCTGCGGCACCGGCACCAGCGCCAAGCTGGCGTGCCTGGCCGCGCACGGGCAGCTGGCCCCCGGCACCGTGTGGCGGCAGGAGTCCGTCATCGGCAGCGTCTTCGAGGCGTGGTACGCGCCGGCGCCGGAGGGCGGCGTGCTGCCGACCGTCCGTGGCCGCGCGTGGATCTGCGCCGAGGGCGAGCTGGTCATCGAGCCGTCCGACCCGTACCGCCACGGCATTCCCTCCGCAGCAGGACACCCATGAGCACCGATCTCCCCCCGATGCAGCGCGCCGACTGGCACGGCGTCGTCCCTGCGATCACGACCCCGCACGGCGAGGGCGGCACGATCGACACGGCGTTCTTCCGCCGCCACTGCGAATGGCTGGTCGAGCACGGCTGCACGGCCATCGTCACGCCGGGCTCGCTGGGCGAGGGCGGCCTCCTGACGCTGAACGAGAAGCGCGCGCTGTGGGCCACGGCGGTGGCCGGCGTGGGCGACCGCGTGCCCGTGATCGCGGCCGTCGGCGCATGCAGCACGCGCGAGTCCGTCGAGATCGCGCACGCCGCCGAGGCGACCGGCTGCCGCGGGCTGATGGTGCTGCCCGCCTACGCGTACAAGGGCGACTGGCGCGAGACGCGCACGCACTTCGCCACGGTGTTCGACGCGACGCCGCTGGGGTGCATGCTCTACAACAACCCGATCGCGTACGGCACCGACGTGCGCCCCGAGCAGGTGGCCGAGCTGGCCGCCGCGCACGCCAACCTGCACGCGGTGAAGGAGTCGAGCGGCGACATCCGCCGCATGACCGCGATCCGCCACCTGCTGGGCGACCGCCTCGCGCTGTTCGTGGGCATCGACGACATGGTGCTCGAGGGAATGGCGGCCGGCGCCACGGGCTGGATCGCCGGCCTGGTGAACGGTTTCCCCGCCGAGAGCGTGCGGCTCTTCGAGCTGGCGCGCGACGGCCGCCACGACGAGGCCGACGAGCTCTACCGCTGGTTCCTGCCGCTCCTGCGGCTGGACGCCGGCCCCGACTTCGTGCACCTGGTCAAGCTGGCGCAGGCGCGCGCCGGCTGGGGCAACGAGCGCCTGCGCCTGCCGCGCCTGCCGCTGGAGCCCGACGCGCGCGCCCGCGTGCTGGCGATCGTCGATGCCTGCATGCAGGTCCGCCCCGCGATCGCGCGCTGAGACACCGATGATCGCCGTCCACGAGCTCCGCAGGTCCTACGGCACGGTCGTCGCGCTGGACGGCGTGACGTTCGAGGCGCGCCGCGGCGAGGTGTTCGGGCTGCTGGGCCCCAACGGCGCGGGCAAGAGCACCACGCTCGGCATCTGCATGGGGCTGGTGGAGCCGGACTCGGGCACGGTCTCGATCGGCGGCGCCGGCTCGCCGCGCGACCCCGCCGTGCGCCGCAACCTGGGCTTCGCGCCGCAGCAGATCGCGCTGTACGAGGAGATGAGCGCGCGCGAGAACCTGGTGTTCCTGGGCCGCATCTACGGCCTGCGGAACCCGCGCGCGCGCGCCGACGAGCTGCTCGACCTGGTCGGCCTGCTGCCGCGCGCGGCGGACCGCGTGCGGACCTTCTCCGGCGGCATGCAGCGGCGCCTGAACCTGGCCGCCGCGCTGGTGCACGACCCGGGCGCGATCCTGCTGGACGAGCCCACCGCGGGCGTCGACCCGCAGAGCCGCACCGCGATCCTGTCCGTCGTGCAGCGCCTGGCGGCCGAGGGACGCGCGGTCGTCTACACGACGCACTACATGGAGGAGGCCGAGCGCGCGTGCGGCCGGGTGGCGATCATCGACCACGGGCGCATGCTGGACGTCGGCACCGTCGCCGAGCTGCTGTCGCGCCACGGCGGCGATTCGCTCGAGGACCTCTTCCTGCACCTGACCGGAAGGAGCGTGCGGGACTGATGCGCGTGATCCTTGAACTGGCACGCAAGGACCTGGTGCTGCTGCTGCGCGACCGCGCGGCGGCGTTCTTCACGTTCGTGTTCCCGCTGGCGATCGCGCTGTTCTTCGGCTACGTGTTCGGCGGCACCACGTCCGAGCCCATCAAGGTGGCCGCGTGGATGGAGCGCCCGACGCCGGCCGCGGAGCGGCTGGTCCGCGCGCTCGGCGAGGACGGCGCGTTCGTGCTGGACGTGGTGACGGACCGCGAGTCCGGCGAGCAGCTGGTGCGCCGCGGCCGCGCGGTGGCGCTGGTCACGGTGCCGGCCGACTACGACGAGCGGCTCTCGCGCACCTTCACCGGCGGCGGTGCGCGCGTGGGCCTGGTCGTCGACCCCTCGCGCCGCGCCGAGGGCGCGATGCTCATCGGCAAGCTGCACGAGGTGACGTTCCGCACCGTGTTCGAGGGCATGTCCGACCCGGCGCAGCTGCAGCCGATGCTCGACCGCGTCGAGGAGCGGCTGAAGGAGCCGGGCTCGGGGCTCTCGATGACCGACCAGGTGGCGATCCGTGCGATGCTTGCGCGTGCACGCAGCGCTTCCCCGGGCGCGGCGGCCGGCGCCGGCGCGGACGAAGCGGCTGGCCTGGCGGCCTGGCGCCCCGTGGTCGTCGAGCGCTCGGAGCTTCCGATGCGGCCGGGCATCCCGGCGAACGCGTTCGCGATCTCGTTCATGCAGGGCATCACGTGGGCGCTCTTCGGCGCGGTGCTGACGTTCGGCGCGGGCATCGCCGAGGAGCGCCAGCGCGGGACGCTGGTGCGCCTGCTGGTCTCGCCGCTGCGCCTGGGCGAGGTGCTGCTTGGCAAGGCGCTCGCGTGCTTCGTCGCGTGCCTGGTGGCGCAGGCGCTGCTCTACGGCACGGGCATCGCGTTCTTCGGGGTGCGCGTCGCCGGCTGGCAATGGGCGGCCCTGGCGATGGTGGCCACCGCGTTCGCGTTCTCCGGCCTGATGGCGCTGATGGCGGCGGCGTTCCGCACGCAGGGCGGTGCGCAGGGTGCCGGGCGCGCGGCGCTGCTGGTGCTGACGATGATCGGCGGCGGCACGATCCCGGTGGTCTTCATGCCGCCGTTCCTGCGCACCATGAGCGACATCAGCCCCTTCAAGTGGGCCGTCCTGGCCGCCGAGGGCGCGACGTGGCGCGCGTGGGGCGCCGCGGACATGTGGCTGCCGCTCACGGTGCTGGCCGTGATCGGCGTGGCCGGGCTGGCCGTGGGTGCCTCGCTGGTGCAGCGCACCGCTCGGCATGCCTGAGCGGCGTCACTCGCCCGGGCCGTCGTCGACCGACATCACCAGTTCGGTGGAGAGCGTCGGGTAGCGGACCGCCAGGCGGTGGCCCGTGAAGCGCTCCGCCTGAACGCCCAGCCACTGCATGGCGTCGTTGACCAGCGCGGCGTAGCCCGGGATGCCCGGGTCGTCCGCCGTGCCCGGGTCGATCGGGCGCGCGCGGGATTCGAACGGGAGCCGGCGCGGCGAAGTGTCGAGGCTGCCGGTCTCCGGGGCTTCGACGAGCGTGCTGACCAGCCGTGCGGCGGGGTCGCAGGCGAGCGCGCATTCGCCGTCCACCCAGACGTCCAGCAGCGAGCGCTCCGCGGGGATGTCGTGGCGGTGCGCAACGTAGACGACCCGCGCGCGGCCGCCCTCGGGGGAAGGCTTCACGTCGCGGTAGCGCTCGCCGAACAGGCAGTCGACGGTGCCGTTGCGCCCGACGTCGCCGGCAGGCAGCCAGCAGCGCATCTCGTGGCCGTGGTGGGTGATGCGCAGGTCCTCGGGGCGGATCGTCGAGCAGCGCCCGAGCAGCGGAAGCGCATCGGGCGGAATGGCCGGGTCGAGCGGCTGCGCGTGTGCCTCGACCGAACTGCCCTTGTGCGTGATGCGACGGTTGAACAGCGGCCACGAGACGCCGCTCCGCACGCGGTTCAGCCCGATGCAGCCGCCGATCACGCCGATGTCGACGGCGTCGGCGGTCGAGCCGCGCGTGATGAACACGCACTTGAGCTTCGTCGCGGCCTCGATGCCCCAGATGGCCGCGTTCGCGACGTACGCGCCCTTGCGGTACTCGACGACGCGCGGGTCCTCGCCGCCCGGGTCGGAGACCTGCGCCAGCATGGCGCGGAAGGACGCGCGGTTGCGGGCGTGCGCTCGCACCAGGGCGTCGAGGTCGGCGAGCGCGCGCTCGAGGGCCTCGACGGCCTCCAGGCGCACGGTGCCCGCGCGGGCGGCGCGAGCGAAGATGCGCAGCCCGGCGTCCCCCGGCAGGTGCGCACTGGCCGTGAAGACGTCCGGCGTGGTCGCGAAGCGGCAGATCCGCCAGCTCAGGCTCTTGTCGATCTGCATCAGGCGGGAGATCGCGAGCGAGTTGGTCCCCGCAGGGGCGACCTGCTCCAGCACCGTCCGGGTGGCGTGCTGCAGGGCCAGCAGCGCGATGGCGGCGGCAGACTTAAAGGTTTCCGGACTTTGTGGGGCCGTCAGGCTCATGGATCCGTTCTCGTTCGAAGAGTCTGGAAGAGACGCGCGGCGGGTCCACGCGCGCATCGTCGAATTTCCGGTTTCTTCGAAGAAATTCCCGGCGGCGCCCCCGGGTCAGCCGCGCGCCTACCCTGCGCCCCGCAATGGCCACCGCCCGCTTTGGAAGGCTTGTCCCGATCGCCCTGGCTGCGGGCACGCTCGTGGCCGGCAAGCTGCACCTGCTCCCCAGCCCGGACCCGGCGGGGGCGATCGGCCCGCAGGTGGCCGTGTTCGCGTGGTACTTCGCGGTGATCCTGGCCTGCGCCTTCCGGGCCTCCGCGCACGCCGACCACGTCGCCCACCGGCTGGGCGAGCCCTACGGCACGCTGGTGCTCACGCTGTCGGCCATCTCGATCGAGGTGGCGATCGTCGCGGCGGTGATGCTGACCGGCCACGGCGACGCGACGATCGCGCGCGACACCATGTTCGCGACGCTCATGATCATCATGAACGGCCTGGTCGGCGTGGCGCTGCTGGTCGGTGGCTGGCGCCGCCACGAGCAGTTCTTCAACCTGCAGTCGGCGGCGTCGTACCTTCCGCTGATCGTCACGCTCGCGACCGTGGCGCTGGTGCTGCCGCGCTTCACGCACAGCGCGCCCGGCGGCCGCATGGGCCCGGGGCACCAGGTGTTCGCAGCGTTCGCCTGCATCGTGGTCTACGGCGGATTCCTGTGGCTGCAGACGTCCCGCTACCGGTCGTTCTTCGAGGACCAGGTCGACGCCGTGCGGCCGGAGCCCGAGGCCGCCGACGGCGAGCCGGCGCAGTCCGCGCCGCGATCGGTGCAGCAGCCCGCGCACGCGGCCGAGCACGGCCTGGCGGCGGAATGCGCGTGGCTGGTGGCGTCGCTCGTGGCCGTGGTGCTTCTGGCCGAGGGCCTGGGCGAGCGGTCGTCGGGACTGATCGACCGCGTCGGTGCCCCGGTCGCGCTGTCCGGCCTGCTGGTCGCCGTCCTGATCCTGACGCCGGAGGGCCTGGCCGCCGTCCGTGCGGCGCACCGGAACTCCATGCAGCGGACCATGAACATCCTGCTCGGCTCGGCGCTCTCGACGATCGGCCTGACCGTGCCTGCCGTGCTGCTGCTGGCGATCTTCCTGCGGCGGGACGTCGAGCTGGGCCTGGAGCCCACCGAACTGGTGCTGCTGGTCGGGACCCTGCTGGTCTCGATGACCACGGTGATGCGCGGGCGCGTGAACCCCATGCAGGGGGTGGTGCACCTGACCCTGTTCCTGACCTACGTGGTGATGATCTTCGACTGACGTCCAAGAACGGCGGTCTGGCGGAAATACGGGGGTCGCGGCACATTCCCGGCGAATCCGGCCAGTATGGAGCGCTGAGGTCGCGCGCCCATGCGCGATACTCGGCCTGTGTCGGACACCAACCGGATCGGAGCCTGCATGCACCGGATCTTCCGCTGGACCCATCTCGCACCTGCGATCGCCGCCATGGCCCTGGCCGCCGCCGCGCCCGCCGCGGCCGCGCCGCCCACCGTGACCTTCCGCCAGGCCTCGGCGTGGAACGACGGCTTCACCGGCGGCATCGACATCACGAACCCCGTGGGCAACGCGCCGATCGCCGGCTGGACGCTGCGCGTGCGCTGGGCGGTGCCGTTCACGGGCTGGTGGAACTGCCTGCTCTCCCAGGACGCCGGCACGTACGTGATCACGAACGAGGGCTGGAACGGCACCATCGCGGCCGGCGCGACGGTGTCGCTCGGCTTCACCGCATCGGGGCAGTTCGCGCCGACCGTCACCGAGTGCACGCTCAACGGCGTCGCCGCGACGGTCCTGTACGCGGGCGGCGGCGGCGGAAGCGGCGGCGGCGGAAGCGGCACGGCGCTCGTGCGGATGGCCGGCGTCGCGGACGACGCGCTCTCCGCGGCGATCGCGCCCGGCGCATCCACCTTCGCGCTCACGCTGACCAACGGCACCGCGCCCGCCGCGTGGGAGGCAGCCTCGAACAACCCCGCCGTATGCACGGCCAGCGTGCAGGGCACGACGCTGACGCTGACCGGTGCGGCGCCCGGGCTGGCGGGCATCCGCCTGAGGGACCCCGCATCGGGCAGCGAACGCCTGCTGGGCATCGCGGTGCGCACCGCGTCGGGCGCGTTCCCCGGCATGCCGGCGCACGTCGCGCTCGGCAGCGTCAGCGAGGACACCACCAGCCAGCTGGACTACTGGAAGTCGTTCGGCACGGGCCTGGCGAACCGCCGCGTCGACGTCCGCTACATCTACATCAACGGCGGGCCGGTGAACGGCTGGCGCACGTGGACCACGGTTGCCGGCGACCGCGCGCGCCGCTACATCCGCGAGAGCAGGAAGCTCGGCTTCATCCCGTGCTTCGTGCACTACAACGTGCCGGACGGCGGCGAGAGCTTCACCACCGACAGCGAGCACCTGGGCAGCGCCGCGTACATGCAGGGCTACTGGAAGGACCTGGCGCTCTTCCTGCGCATCTGCCGCGAGGAGACCGCCGACGGCTGGCCCGTGATGGTGATTTACGAGCCCGACCTCCTGGGCTACATGGCGCAGAACGGCATCCAGCCCACCGCGGCCAGCTGGCCCGCGACCGGCGGCCAGGCCGTGCAGGTGCAGCAGGCGTACACCACCGCCGGTTGGGACGGCGCCGCGATCCTGGGTGCCGCCGACCCGGCGTTCCCGAACACGCTGCGCGGCTTCGTCGAGGCCGTCAACTACCTGACGAGGCGCGACCTCCCGAACGCGCAGTTCGGCTGGCAGTTCAACCTGTGGGCGTCGCCGCCGGGCGGCTGGACCACGCCGATCTCGGGCAAGGGCGTGATGCACCTGACCGACTCGGGCACGTTCGCGGTGCAGGTGCAGAAGGTGCGCGACGAGGCACGCGCGATCGCGCAGTACTACGTCGCGTGCGGCGTGGCCACGCACGGCGCGACGCTCGTCTCGATCGACAAGTACGGCCTGGACGCGGGCGCCGAGACGGGCGCCGCCGCGAATCCCACGGGCAGCACGTGGTTCTGGAACAACGACCACTGGAACAACTACCTGGCGTTCGTCGGGCAGCTGCACGCGGTCTCGGGCCTGCCGGTGGTGCTCTGGCAGCTGCCGGTGGGGCACATCAACACGACGGCCGAGGTGCCCGCCGCGGGCGGCGCGTTCCCCGCGCTGGACAACACCAGCCGCCGCTACGAGGACAGCGCGCCGGACTTCTTCCTGGGCGACACCTTCGACGCCGGCGCGCGCACGTCCTTCTTCCAGCAGAACCGCTGGGCGGACCCGAAGCTCACGGCCGCGGGCCCGCAACTGACGTGGGGTGCCCACGTGCAGGAGGCCCGCGACGCCGGCGTGAGCGCGATGCTCTTCGGCCCGGGCGTGGGCGACAGCACCGCGAACATCCCGGCGAGCGGCACGTTCGACACCGTGGGCACCGACGGCGGCTGGTTCATGCAGCGCGCGCAGCGCTACCTGCAGTCGCCCGTGCCGCTGGTGCCCGCGTGCGCACCCGACCTGAACCGCGACGGCGCCGTCGACGGCGCCGACCTCGGCACGCTCCTGGCCGCGTGGGGCCCCGCATCGGCGGGCGCCGCGGCCGACCTCGACCGGGACGGCACCGTCTCGGGAAGCGACCTCGGACTCCTCCTCGCATCGTGGGGACCCTGCCAATGAACGCGCACCGCTCCGGCGTCCGGAACCGCACGCACCTCGCGGGCATCGCGCTCGCCGCGCTCGGCTGGCTGGCCGGCACCGCGGCCGCCGCGCCGCCGCTCGTGACCTTCGCCAAGACCAGCGGCTGGGACGGCGGCTTCGGCGGCGAGATCCGCATCACCAACCGCGGCACCGCGTCCATCGCCGACTGGCAGCTGCAGTACGACGGCGGCCCGGCGATCACCGGCATCTGGAACGGCACGATGTCCACCGCCAGCGGGCACGTCACGATCGTGAACGCCGGGTGGAACGGGACGATCGCGGTCGGGGCCACGGTCACGATCGGCCTCAACGGCTCGGGCACGCTGAACGAGAACGTGAGCAACTGCAGCGTGAACGGCGTCGCGGCGGAGATCGCGTACTCGGGGTCGTCGGGCGGCTCCGGCGGTGGCGGCGGCGGTTCGGGCGGCGGCGGCTCCGGGGGCGGAACCGGCGACCTGACGATCCCGCACGGCCCGTTCGACTGCTTCACGGACCTGAACGGCGACGGCGCCACCGACGGCGGCGACCTGGGCGCGCTGCTCGCGGCGTGGGGACCCGCCGCGGCGAACGCGCCGGCCGACTTCGACCGCAACGGCACCGTCGACGGTGCGGACATGGCCGTCCTGCTCGGCCGCTGGGGCGCGTGCCCCGAACCGAAGCGCATCGTCGGCTACTGGATCGAGTGGGGCATCTACGGCCGCAACTACCAGCCCGCCGACACGCCGTTCCACAAGGTCACGCACCTCAACTACGCGTTCGCGAACGTCGACGCCACCTACCACGTGGTGCCCTACGACAGCTACGCGGCCATCGACAAGGCCTATCCAGGCGACACGTGGAACCAGCCCGTCCGCGGCGCCTACAACCAGCTGAACAACGTCCTCAAGAAGCAGTACCCGCACCTGAAGACGCTCATCTCGGTCGGCGGCTGGACGCTGAGCGCCCGCTTCAGCGACGCGGCGCTCACGCCCGCCAACCGCACGACGTTCGCCGACAGCTGCGTCGCGTTCATCCGCCAGTACGGGTTCGACGGCGTCGACATCGACTGGGAGTACCCCGGCGGCGGCGGCCTGGATGGGAACGTCGCGCGCCCGGAGGACAAGCGGAACTTCACGCTGCTCCTGCAGGCCGTGCGCCAGAAGCTGGACGCCGCCGGCACCGCCGACGGCACGCGCTACCTGCTGACGATCGCCGCGCCGGCCGGCTACGACAAGATCGCGAACATCGAGCCCGCCGCGATCGCCGCGACGGTCGATTGGGTCAACGTGATGAACTACGACTACTTCGGCGCGTGGGACCCGAGCTTCACCGCGAACCACGCGCCGCTGC
>JBEIFT010000083.1:0-10305 GCA_040382255.1 Phycisphaeraceae bacterium | reverse complement strand
TCGCCGCGCCGGCCGGCTACGACAAGATCGCGAACATCGAGCCCGCCGCGATCGCCGCGACGGTCGATTGGGTCAACGTGATGAACTACGACTACTTCGGCGCGTGGGACCCGAGCTTCACCGCGAACCACGCGCCGCTGCGCGCGAACCCGGCGATGCCCGCCGGCCCGCAGCTGGCGTCGCAGTACAACGTCGCGTCCAGCATCGGGCAGTACCTGGCCGCGGGCGTGCCGGCGCAGCAGCTGGTGATGGGCCTGCCGGCGTACGGACGCTCCTGGCGCGGTGTGCCGGCCGCCAACGACGGGCTCTTCCAGCCGGGCACCGGCCCCGCGCCCGGCACCTGGGACGACTGGTCGAGCGGCGTCACGGGCGTCAACGACTTCACGCAGATCCGCAACGTGTTCATGGCGCCGGGCAGCGGGTACGTGCGGCACTGGGACGCCGTCTCGCAGTCGCCGTGGCTCTACAACCCGAACGCCTACGGCGGCCACTTCATCGGCTTCGACGACGAGGAGTCCGTCGGGCTGAAGATCGACTGGGCGAACGACCATGGCCTGGGCGGGGCCATGATGTGGGACTTCACCGGCGACCGCGACGGGGTCATCCTCGACGCGATCGGCGCCGGGCTGGGCGCGCGGCCGTTCCGCTGAGCGGAAGGTGGCCAGTGCGGCGGGGCGGGTGCACGCGTTCGCGCGGCTCCCGCCCCGTTTCATTTCGCGTCGACGCCGGGCATCGGGAAGTCGGCGTTCGGCACGTGCGCGGCGCGCATGAGTTCGGACGCGCGCGCCACCGCCGCCGGGTGCGCCGCGGCGACGTCGTCGCGCTCGTCCGGGTCGGCGGCCAGGTCGAAGAGCATGACCGGCGCGGCGGCGCCCGCCTTCGCCATGTCGCGCCGCACCGCCTTCCACGTGCGGCCGTCCATCGCGAAGCGCACCGCCTGCTGCCCGCCGTAGCCGGGGAACTCCCAGTACCCCGCGAACGGGGCAGGGGGCGCGGGGACCGGCGCCGTGCCCGCCAGCCACGGGCCCAGGTCGCGGCCGTCGGTGGCGGGCGCGGTGGCGCCGCACCACGCGTCGATCGTCGCGCGCAGGTCGGGCGTCCATGCGAAGCCGTCGAGCGTGCGGCCCGGGGGCAGGCGCCCCGGCGCCCAGGCCACGAACGGCACGCGGATCCCGCCTTCCCACAGGCTTCCCTTGCGCCCGCGCAGGTCGCCCACGCTGCGGAAGAACGGCGTGTCGACGCCGCCCACGTCGTGCGTGGCGCCGTTGTCGCTCGTCACCAGCACGATCGTGTCGCGCTCCAGCCCGGCCGCCCGCACCGCGTCGACGATCGCGCCGACGTCGCGGTCGAAGCGCGTGATCATCGCCGCGTAGGCCGCGCGCGGCGTGGGGTGACGGCGGTATCCCTTCGACCCGTCGTAGGGCGTCTCGGGGAACGCGCCGGCGTATCCGCGCAGGTCCGCGGCCGGCACCTGCAGCGCCAGGTGCGGCAGCGGAGACGCGAAGCACAGGAAGAACGGGCGATCCCGGTTGGCGCCCACGAACGCCGTCGCGGCGTCGCGGATCACGTCGTGCGCGTACTCGACCTCGGCGTCCTTCGCCGCCGCGTTGCCGGGCAGCGGCAGCACGGTGCGGTCGGACCACAGCGAGTCGGGGAAGTGGTCGTGCGCCTTGCGCTGGCACAGGTAACCGACGAACCGGCCGAAGCCGAAGTCCCCCGGCTCGCTGCCCGAGCCCGGCCCGCCCAGGCCCCACTTGCCGAAGAGGCCGGTGGCGTAGCCGCGTGCCGCCAGGTCCTGCGCCACGGTCGTCGCGGCGCGCGGCAGCGCGAACTGGCCCTCGGCGCCCACCTCGCGATTGTCGCGCACCGGCGCGTGGCCGCTGTGCAGGCCCGTCAGCAGCATGGCGCGGCTGGGCGCGCAGACGGGCGCGGCGACGTCGAAGTCCGTCAGCCGGACGCCCTCCCGCGCCAGGGCGTCGATGCGCGGCGTGCGGATCAGCTGCTGGCCGTAGCAGCCCAGTTCGGCGGCGCCCAGGTCGTCGGCCACCACCAGGATCACGTTGGGGGGGCGGCCGGCGGCACGCGGCGCGGGAGCAGGGGGCGCCGCGCATCCTGCCGCCCAGCAGGCGGCGGCGCCGGTGCAGATCAGGGAAATCCACCTGTGGACGCGGGGTTCCATCGGGGAGAGTCTCCCATGTTCCGTGCCCACGGGTCGGCCGCCGGATACGCTTCCCGCCGTGGGAGGGGCGCACGCCGTGCGCCGGCCCGCGACCGTCCAGAGGAGCCCCGCATGTACGGCATGGTGAACCAGGCGATCGAGTCGATGGTCACGGAGAACTTCGGGGCGGACGCGTGGGAGTCGATCAAGGCCCGGGCCGGGGTCTCCGAGCCCGTCTTCGTCGCGATGAAGCAGTACCCCGACGAGCAGACCTACGCGCTCGCCGGCGCCGTCTCGGACCACCTGGGCAAGCCGCTGCCGGAGATCCTGCAGGCCTTCGGCCGCTACTGGATCACCTACGCGAAGCGCGGCCCGTGGGGCAAGGTGATGATGAACAGCGGCCGCAACACGCGCGAGCTGCTGGCCTCGCTGGACGCGATGCACGCACGCATCGCGGTCAGCTTCCCCGAGCTCCAGCCGCCCTCGTTCCGCGTCACCGACACGTCCGTCGGCACCGAGGTCGAGTACCGCTCGCACCGCGCCGGCCTGGCGCCGTTCGTCGTCGGCCTGATCGAGGGCATCGGCGAGATGTTCGGCGAGCGCATCGAGGTGACGCAGGTCGCCTCGCGCGACGCCGGTGCCGCACACGACCGCTTCCTGGTGCGCGCCGCGCCCGCCGCCTGAGGCCACCGGACCACGCCATGCTGGGCATGATCAACCACGCGATCGAACAGATGGTCACCGAGCGCCTGGGTGCCGAGGCGTGGGACCGCGTCTGCGCGCGCGTGGGCCACGCGGACCCGGTCTTCGTGATCATGAAGCAGTACCCCGACGAGCTCACCTACGCGCTCGTCGGCGCGGTCGCCGAGGAGGCCGGCGCGTCCCCCGCGGCCGTCCTGCACGACTTCGGCCGATTCTGGATCTCCTACTCCGACCGGCAGCCCTGGGGCAAGGTGATGCGCAGCATGGGCAGCGACCTGCGGTCGATGCTGGCCGCCCTCGACGCGATGCACACGCGGATCGCGATCTCCTTCCCGGGCGTGACGATGCCCCACTTCCGTGTCGAGGACGTCCCCGGCGGGATGCGCGTGCACTACTTCTCGCCGCGCGCCGGGCTGGCGCCGCTCGTGCAAGGCGCGCTCGAGGCGTTGGGCGACCTCTACCGGGAACCGGTCGACGTCACGCTCGTCGAGGACCGCGCCGCCGGTGCCTCGCACGACGTCTTCCTCGTCTCCTTCAGGAGCGCCGCATGATCGATCCGCAGTCCGCGCAGCTCCTTGATTCGCTCTTCCCGTTCCACGTGGGCTTCGGGTCGGACGGGAACATCTCCCAGGTCGGCCGCAGCCTCCGCAAGGTCGTCGGGGACGTGGTCGGGGTCCCGTTCTTCGATGTGTTCGACTGCCAGCGCCCGTCCATGCGGTCCATCGCCGAGGTCCCGTCCAGCCTCTCCGAGGTGACGCTGCTTGCGGTGCGCTCGACCGGCCACCAGCTCCGCGGCCAGTTCACGCGCGCAGGCGGCGGCTTCGCGTTCGTCGGCGCGCCGCGCATCGTCGACCAGTCCTCCGCGTGGAGCTGGCCGGTCACGATCGCGGACTATGCCGCGCACGACGCCAGCGCCGACTACGCCATGGTGATCGAGGCCACCAACACGCAGCTGTCGGACCTGGAGCGGCTTGTCGGCCGCCTGAAGGACAAGGAGAAGGCCGAACGCGAGCTGCGCCGCGAGGCCGAGCGCGCGAACCAGGCGAAGACGAACTTCCTGGCGAACGTCTCGCACGAGATCCGCACGCCGATGACGGCGATCCTGGGCTACACCGAGCTGCTCAAGGACCCCAAGCTCACCTCGTCCGAGCGCGCCGACTACATCGACACCGTCCGCCGCAACGGCGACCACCTGCTGGCCATCATCAACGACATCCTGGACATCTCGAAGATCGAGGCCGACGCGCTGCACCTGGACACCCAGGACGTGCAGGTACCCGAGATCGTCCGCGACGTGGTGCGCCTGCTCCACGTGCGCGCGGTCTCGCAGGGCATCGCGCTGTCGTACGGCATCGAGGGCGACGCCGCGCACCTGGCGGTCCGCAGCGACCCGGTGCGCATCCGTCAGATCCTGCTGAACCTGGTCGGCAACGCGGTGAAGTTCACCACCGAGGGCTCGGTGCGGGTCACCGTCACCGGCACGCGCCGCGGCCGGCGGGCCGAGATGCGCATCGCGGTGCAGGACACCGGCTGCGGCATCGCGCCCGACCAGCTGAAGGGCCTGTTCGAACCGTTCACCCAGACCGACACCAGCTTCACGCGGCGCCACGGCGGCGCCGGCCTCGGCCTGGCGATCAGCCGCCGGCTGGCCGGCCTGCTGGGCGGGCGGATCGAGGTCGAGAGCCAGCCCGGCCGCGGCAGCACGTTCACGTTCGTGTTCGACGCCGACCTCTCCGAGGTGCCCGGCGCCGTCTCCGAGCGCGCGGTCGTCATGGGCCTGCCGACGCCGTCCGCGGTGGGGCCGCTCACCGGGCTCCGGGTGCTGCTGGTCGAGGACAGCATCGATTCGCAGCGCATCCTCAGCGCGCTGCTCGCGCTGGCCGGCGCCGACGTCACGGTCGTCGGCGACGGCATGGCCGCGCTCAACCGGGTCGAGGCAGGCATGCGGCCGGACCTCATCATCATGGACATCCAGATGCCCGGGATCGACGGCATCGAGGCCACGCGGATGCTCCGCGAGCGCGGGCACCGGGGCAAGATCCTCGCCCTGACCGCGGCCGCGCTCAGCGGCGAACGCGACCGCGCGGCCAAGGCCGGCTGCGACGGCTTCTTCGTCAAGCCGATCTCGCGGCAGGACCTGGTGGACATGTGCCGGGTCGCGCTGCCGAAGGGCAACGCCGCGGGCGCGTGACCTCGCGCCGCGGGCCGGGGCGGGGTACACCATCCCCATGGCCGACGCGCAGCCCGTCCAGCTGGTCTTCGACTTCGACAGCACCATCGTCTCGCTCGAGGGGCTCGACGAGCTGGCGCGCATCGCGCTGGCCGACGACCCCGAGCGCGACGCGAAGCTGGCAGCCATCGAGGCGATCACGCGCGACGGCATGAGCGGCGCGATCGGGATCGACGAGAGCCTGCGCCGCCGCCTGGCGATGCTCACGATCGAGCGCCGGCACGTCGACGCCGTGGTGAAGCACCTGCGCCGGCACCTGAGCCCGTCGTTCCGGCGCCACAAGGCCGCGGTGAAGCGCAACGCGGCGCGCATCCACGTCGTGTCGAGCGGCTTCCGCGAGTACGTCGAGCCCGTCTGCGCGGACCTGGGCATCCCCGCCTCGCAGGTGCACTGCAACCGCTTCGAGTGGAAGGGCGCGCGCGTCGCGGGGTACGACGCCACGGCCGCGGTGGCGAAGCCCAACGGCAAGGCGCAGGTGGTGCGCGGACTGCGGCTGCCCGGGCGCGTGGTGGCGATCGGCGACGGCATCACCGACGCGCAGATCCGCGACGCCGGCGCGGCCCACGAGTTCGTCGCGTACTGCGAGAACGTCGAGCGCGACGCCGTCCTGGCGCGCGCCGACCGCGTGGCGCGCAGCGTCGACGAGCTGCTGTGGCTCTACCGGCTGCCGGGATCGCCCAGCTTCCCCAAGAGCCGCATGGTCGCGCTGCTCTGCGAGAACATCCACGCCGACGCCGCGCAGGCCCTGCGCGACGAGGGCTACCGCGTCGAGACGCTCTCCGACGCGCTGGACGAGGCCGAGCTCTGCCGCGCGGTCCGCGGCGTCTCGATCCTGGGCATCCGCTCCAAGACGCGCGTGACCGCGAAGGCGCTCGACGCCGCGGACCGGCTGCTCGCGATCGGCTGCTTCTGCATCGGCACCGAGCAGGTCGACCTGGCCGCCGCGGCGCAGCGCGGCGTGGCCACGTTCAACGCGCCGTACTCGAACACCCGCAGCGTGGTCGAGCTGGCGATCGGCGACATCGTCATGTTGATGCGCCGCGTGCCCGACGCCACGAAGCTGCTGCACTCCGGCGGCTGGCGCAAGAGCGCCACCGGCTGCCACGAGGTGCGCGGCAAGGTGCTGGGCATCGTTGGCTACGGGCACATCGGTTCGCAGCTCTCGACGCTGGCCGAGGCGATGGGCATGCAGGTCACGTACTTCGACCTCGAGGAGCGCCTGGCGCTCGGCAACGCGCGCAAGTGCCGCACGATGGCCGAGCTGCTGGCAAAGGCCGACGTCGTCAGCCTGCACGTCGACGGCCGCAAGGAGAACCGCAACCTGATCGGCGCGCGCGAGCTGCGCAGGATGAAGCCCGGCGCGCACCTGGTGAACCTCTCGCGCGGGCACGTCGTGGACCTGGACGCGCTGGCCGCCGCGATCCGCGCCGGCCACGTGGGCGGCGCCGCGATCGACGTCTTCCCCGAGGAGCCGCTCTCGAACAAGGATCCGTTCGACAGCCCGCTGCGCGGCCTGCCGAACGTCATCCTGACGCCGCACGTCGGGGGCAGCACCGGCGAGGCGCAGGAGGCGATCGGCTCGTTCGTCGCGGCGCGGCTGGTGGACTTCGTGAACACCGGCAGCACCGGCGGCGCGGTCAACCTGCCGCAGATCGCGGCCGCGCCGGTGCCGCGCGCGCACCGCTTCCTGCACCTGCACCGCAACCAGCCCGGCGTGCTGGCGGCGGTGAATGCGGTGCTGGCCGGCCGCAGGCTGAACATCCTGGGCCAGGCGCTGCGCACCGACGACGCGATGGGCTACCTGGTCACCGACGTCGACCGCCGCTACGCCGCCGACGTCGTGGACGAGCTGCGCGCCGTGTCCGGCACCGTGCGGCTGCGCGTGCTGTACTGAGCGTGCGCCCGGCGGCGCTCACGCGGGCCGGACGTCGCCGTCCGCGGCGCGGATCGCGGCCGGCGGCAGGGGAGCGCCGCACTCGCTGCACGTCGCCGTGCCGGTTCGACGCGGGTATCCGCAGCGCATGCACGCGGCGCGCGCCCAGTGGCGGCGCGCATCGCGCGTCAGGAGCAGGACGAGCGCCGGTCCGCAGAGCGCGCCGAGCGTCACGAGGCCGGCCGAAAGCGCCCAGAAGCTGCTCCAGCCGCACGCGCAGTTGTCACGCCGGTTCGCCGCGGCCAGTGTCGGCACGGCAAGCGCGAGCTCGACGATCGTGCCCGCCAGCAGCCAGCGCACGAAGCGAACCAGGTGTGCCGGGTTGCGTTCGCGCCCGGCGCGCGCCAGCAGCACCGCGGCGACCGTGCCCATCACGAGCCAGGCGACCAGCAGGCCGATCAGCGACACGGTCGCGTTCGGCCCGCCGCTGGAAAGGGCCAGGATCGACAGGTCGGCCAGGCACCCCAGCACGCCGGCGCAGACGGCGCCCGCGATGATCCCCGCCGCGATCGCCGATCCTCGCAAGGAACGGCCCCCCTCGACCAGCACCGGCGGCCCGACGACCGGCGCAACCATCGCCACCGGCGCCGCGATCAGGACGAGGAACACCGCGCCGAAAGCGACGCTCGGCGAGTCCATCCTTACTCCGTCGCGCAGGAAGTTCGCCGCGATCCACGCCATCTCCCGCCCCGTCTCGACCGTCAGCGCGACCGGTTTCGTCGCACCGTCCGGTGGCCATCCGTTCTCCGCGTTCCGCACGATCTTCTCGCGCGCGCCGGGGTACGCGAGCGCGCCCAGCACCGAGACCGCGGCGACGGCCGTCAGCGCGTTGAGCGCCAGCAGCCCCGCGAGCGCAAGCCACCGCAGGGGACGGATGCCTTCCCTTGGGACCGCGGTCGTCCCCCGTGGCCCGCTCATGTGCCGTGCGTGCCCTTGCGCGCCGCGTCGTCGCGCTCGTCGTCCTCGGTGGCGGCCGTCACCAGCCGCGCCAGGAAGATCGCGGGAAACATGACGCCGGTCACCGCTTCCAGCGTGCAGATCATGCGCGCGGCGTTGCTCACGGGCACCACGTCGCCGAAGCCGGCGGTCGTCAGCGTCGAGAAGCTGAGCCACAGGAAGTCCACCCACCGCGTCACCGGTGCGCCGGTGGTGTTGAGGCGGTAGGCGCCGTGGTCGAAGATCGAGACCCGCTGCTGGACCGATGCGAACGCGATGCCGATCAGCATGTATGCGGCCAGGCCGTAGTAGATGCGCTCGATGCCGTGCGTCCGCGGGCTCACGGCCGCGCGCACCACGGCGATCGCGGCCAGCACGAACGACACCGCCAGCAGGCCGCCCGGGACCATGTGCCCGCCCGGCGTCGCCCCGAGCGGCGTGAGCGTCACCAAGCCGATCGCCGCCCATCCGAACGCCAGGACCGCCAGGCCCCAGCCGCGGCCGGAGTGCCGCCACGCCGAGATCCCGCTCATCGTCACCAGGATCGCCGCGCCCAGCGGGTGGACAAACTGCGTGCCGTCGTCGGTCTCCGGGACCACGCAGATGCCGGCCACGAGGCTGCCGAGCAGGAAGGCTCCGGGACGATGCGGCTTGGTGAGTCTCATGGCGCAAGCAGGCTACCGAGCGCGGAGCGCGCGGGTAGCCTCGGCGCATGGCCTCACTCCACGTCACCGTCCAGCGCCGCCTGGGCCGCCTCGCGTTCTGTTCGCTCGCGATGCTGGGCCTCGCCGGCGACCCCGCTTCGCTCGTCCCCGCGCCCCGCAAGGAGCAGGGGGCCATCGAGCGCCAGGACGTGCTGCTGCGCCGCGTGCGCGAGTCGAAGGGCGCCGACGTGGTGTTCGTGGGAGACAGCATCACCCAGGGCTGGGAGGGTCCTGGCCAGGAAGCTTGGGACACGGTGCTGGCCGCGATGGGAACGCCGCCCGCTCGGCTCCTCAACCTGGGCAACAGCGGCGACCGCACCGAGCACGTGCTCTGGCGCCTGCAGCAGGCCCCGCTCACGCCGCTCGCGCCGAAGGCGATCGTCCTCCTGATCGGCACGAACAACCTGGGCCACGGCACCAGCAACGCCGCCGAGACGCTGGCCGGCACGCGCGCGGTGCTGAAGCTCCTGCACGAGCAGTGCCCGGATGCGCGGATCGTCGCGATGGCGACGTTTCCGCGCGGCGAGAGGCTGAACCCGATGCGCGGCGACATCCTGCAGATCAACCAGGCGATCGCGGCCGACCATGGGCCCGAGGTGACGGTCGTCGACATCGGCACCCGCTTCGTGCAGCCGAACGGCGACATCCGCAAGGACCTGATGCCCGACGCGCTGCACCTTTCGCCGGCCGGGTACCGCATCTGGGCGGACGCCGTCGCGGACGCGCTGCGCCCCGTGCTCGGCGCGCCCGCGCCGGCGGCTCCCGCGGCCCCGCGCTGAGTTCCGCGCATGCTCCTCGTCGCCACCGCACTCGCCAAGTCGCACGCGCTCCGGCAGCTCTTCAGCGGCGTCTCGCTGAGCGTCGCCGATGGTGATCGCGTGGGCATGATCGGCCCGAACGGCGCCGGCAAGAGCACGCTGCTGCGCATGCTGGCCGGGCGCGAGGAGCCCGACGAAGGCGGCATCCGCACGCCGCGCGGGACGACCGTCGTCTACGTGCCGCAGCAGGACGTCTTCCCCGCGGGCGCGACGCCGCGCACGGCGGCCACGCAGGCCGCGATGCGCAGCGCCGCCTGCCACGGCGACGAGCACGCCGCCGAGGTGCTGGCGGGCGTGATCCTGGGCAAGATCGGCTTCGACGCGGCGCGCATGGACGAGCCCGCCGAGCGCCTCTCGGGCGGCTGGCGCAAGCGGCTCTCGATCGCCTGCGGGCTGGCCGAGGCGGGCGGGCAGCCCGACCTGCTGCTGCTGGACGAGCCCACGAACCACCTGGACGTCGCGGGCATCCGCTGGCTGGAGCAGTTCCTGCGCAGGGGCGCGGCTGACATCCGCGCCGGCGCCGCCATCTTCGTCACGCACGACCGCGCGTTCCTCGAGAACGTCGCGACGCGCGTCGTCGAGCTGAGCGCCGCGTACGCGGAGGGCACGCTGGCGGTCGACGGCAACTACAGCGAGTTCCTGCGCCGCCGCACGGAGTTCCTGGAGGCCCAGGCACGCGCGCAGGCGACGCTGGCCAACGAGGTGCGCATCGACGACGCGTGGCTCGGCCGCGGCGCACAGGCGCGGCGCACCAAGGCGAAGGGCCGCATCGAGGACAGCGCCGAGCGCCGCGAGGAGCTGGGCGCGCTGGCCGCGCGCAACGC
>JBEIFT010000082.1:0-10420 GCA_040382255.1 Phycisphaeraceae bacterium | reverse complement strand
GGACCCCACCGACATGGACCTGGAGCAGCGCCTGCGCCAGCTGACCGCGGCGCGCGCCATCCAGCAGGGCGGCTACCAGCAGAACTTCGGCCAGTCCGGCGGCTTCCGCGCGCAGGTGCGCGACACCGACAAGCAGAAGGCACTCGAGGCGGCCTCCAGCATCAGCGGCGCCGGCGGCACCGAGGAGCTGGCGCTCGAGAATGCGAAGAAGTCCTTCGAGGACAACCCGATGTCCCCGGAGTCGATCAACCGCTACGGCAGCCTGCTGCGCAAGCGCGGCCAGCCCGAGGACGAGCAGAAGTCCATCGAGGTCTTCATGGCCGGCTGGACGCGGCTGCAGGAATACCGCTTCAAGATGAACGCGGACGACATCCGCATCGCGGTCGTGCGGCGCGCCGAGCGCCAGGCGCGCGAGCAGCTGGAGCAGGCCCCGGACAACGCGCAGCTGCAGATGAACCTGGATGCCGCGCGGCAGCGCATGCTGGAGCTCGAGGGCGAGGTCTACCGCGAGCGCGTCTCCAAGTACCCCACCAACCGCGAGATGAAGTCCGACCTGGGCCGCGTCGAGTTCGACCTGGGCCGCTACGAGGACGCGATGGCCGCCTTCCAGGCCGCCAAGGACGACCCGAAGCTCAAGGTCAACAGCGCGTGGATGCTCGGCCGCTGCTTCGAGAAGGAAGGCTGGCACACCGAGGCCGTCGGCGAGTTCCGCGAGGCCCTGGCCGCGCTGGACAGCACGCAGGGCGAGAAGGAGCTCGAGATCAAGTACGACCTGATGCTCGCGCTCATCGAGCTGGCCAAGCTGGAGAAGTCCGGCGCCCATGCCAAGGAGGCGGCCGACATCTGCAGCGTGATCGTGCGCAAGAACATCGGCTTCAAGGACGTCCGCGTGCGCCGCAAGGAAGTCGACGAGCTGGTCCGCACGCTGGGCTGACCGCTCCCCTGCCATGCTGGCGCGCCTGGCCATCCTCGCGGTGACCCTCGCCGCGGCGGCGGGATGCAGCCATCCGCAGCACCTGATGCCCACGCCGGTCGGCTTCGACGACCGGGGCGGCGACCCGTTCGCGCACACCCCGGCGAAGATGCGCACGCCGCCGATGCCGCTCTTCATCGCCGCACCGCGCAAGCTGGCACCGGGCGACCCGCCGGCGGCGGAGGTCTTCGAGACGGTACGCACCGACAACCTCCAGCTCGGGAAGGTGCGCATCGACTTCGACACCGGCGACGTCCCGCCCGCGTGGCCGCGGCTCGAGCAGCTCTCGCGGATGGACGACCGGCCGGTGCGGCCCACGATGGCCGTCGCCGCATGGGAGTCCTACGGCCGGTTCTGGACCGGCCCCGCCGAGCTGGACGAGGACAAGGACGTCGACCAGGTGTCGCGCAACGCCTTCAGCAAGGCCGTCAACGCCGAGCTCCACGCATCCGGCCAGCGCAACATCTACGTCTTCGTGCACGGCTTCAACACCGGCTTCGCGCACAACTGCGGGGTGGCGGCCGAGATGTTCCACTACCTGGGCCGCGACGGCGTGATGATCAGCTACGACTGGCCGTCCAAGGACAGCCTGTTCAGCTACAACGTGGACAAGACCACCGCCAGCGCGTGCGTGCGCGGGCTTCGCCAGCTGCTGGTGCACCTGGCGCACGACACCGACGTCGACCGGATCCACCTGATCGCCCACAGCGCCGGCGCGCCCATCGCCATCGAGGCGCTGCACGACATCCGGCTGATGAACTACCGCGATCCCGCCGACCTGGTCCGCCGCCGCTACCGGCTGGGCCGCCTGGCGCTGGTCGCGCCCGACATGGACCTGCGCGCCTTCGGCGAGGCGGTCGCGGACCGGACCACGTCCCTGCCCGAGCGCACGCTGCTGTACGTCAGCTCGCGCGACAAGGCGCTGGACATCTCGGCGTGGATCGCCGGCTTCGCGCGACTGGGCCAGCCGCTCGACACGCTCACGCCGCGGCAGCTCGAGTTCCTGCAGGACGACGCGAACGTCGAGCTGATCGACGTGGTCAACGCCGAGCTGAAGCACGGCTCGTGGCTGGGACACAGCTACTTCCACGAGGACCCGTGGGTCAGCAGCGACGTGGTCGCATGCCTGCGCTACGGCGGCGGACCGGTCGCGCGCGGGCTGCGGTTCGACGAGGCGCGCAAGGTCAACGTGTTCCCCGACGACTTCCCCGAACGCGCGCGCGCGTCCTGCCGCGCGGCGGTCGCACGCCACGACGAGATCGTGGCCGCCGAGCGAGCCACGGTCCGCGGCACGCCGCCCGTCACCGACGGTGACCGCCCGCCCGCCAAGTGAGCCCCGCGAGCACCCCATGACCCAGCCCGCCATCCGCGCCGCCGCCGTGATCCCCGCCCGCTACGCGAGCAGCCGCTTCCCGGGCAAGCCGCTCGCGGACCTCACCGGCAAGGCCATGATCCTGCACGTCCTGGAGCGCGCGCAGCAGTGCGCCACAGTCGGCCGCATCATCGTGGCCACCGACGACGAGCGCATCCGCCGCGTCGTGGCGGACGCCGGCTTCGAGGCGCGCATGACGCGCGAGGACCACCCAAACGGCACGTCGCGTATCGCCGAGGTGGCCGAGTCACTGAGCGAGGAGCTGATCGTCAACATCCAGGGCGACGAGCCGCAGATCGAGCCGGACCTCGTGGACCGCACCGTGCGCGCGCTGGCGTCGCACCCCACCGCGCCGATGGCGACGCTGGTCTCGCCCTTCGCGCCCGGCGAGGACCCGGCCAACCCGAACATCGTGAAGTGCGTCCGCGGCGTGGACGGCCGCGCGCTCTACTTCAGCCGCAGCCTGATCCCCTTCGACCGCGACCGCGGCCCCGGCGCCGCGCCGCCGATGAAGCACGTCGGTCTCTACGTCTACCGCCGCGCGTTCCTGCGCACGTTCGTCGCGCTGCCCCCCACCCCGCTCGAGCGCACCGAGAGCCTGGAGCAGCTGCGCGTCCTGGAGCACGGCCACACGATCGTCTGCGCCGAGGGCGAGGCCCACTTCACGGGCATCGACACGCCCGAGCAGTACGCCGCGTTCGTGGCGCGGAAATTGGGTTCGGGATAACCCGTTCCTGTTTCCGGGGAAACAGGTACGGGTTATCCCGAACCCGTTTTTCATCCGCGCCGGCGCCGCGCGCCCACAAGCCCGGCCAGCGCCAGCAGGCCCAGCGCGCCCGGCGCGGGGACCGCGGTGTAGCTCAGCACCACGTCGCGACCGTTGCCGGCAAGCCCGATCGAGAATCCGGCATTGGCGCCGCGCAGCGCGCTGAGCAGGTTCCCGCCCGCGTCCCGCCAATCGGCGGTGCCGAGCGTCAGGTTCCCAAGCCCGGTCGTGCTGCCCGCCACCCGCCAGATCGTCCACGAGCGGTCGGTCGACCAGAACGCGTCGCTCCAGTTGACGGTGCTTCCGGCGCCGTTGAAGGCGAGGCTCAGCGACGTCGCGCTGCTGAAGGCCAGGTTGCCGCCCACCAGCGCTTGGTCGAAGAGCGCGTCCCACGGGGCCAAACCGGCGTTGGAGGAGGAGTTACTGAAGAGCGCCCACGCCACACTGGGCACGCTGCTGATGCCGGACACCGTGGCGTATTCGAGGTTCCCGGTGATGGAATGCACGCCGGCGCCCCCTGCGAAGTGCTGGCCGGCCACAACCACGTTTCCGGTGAAGTAATGCGAACCATCCAGGATGCCCGCCGACCGCAGGTTGCCGACGATCGAACCGAGGCCGTCGAGCGTGCCGCCGACGGTGAGCCAGGAACCGCTCGCCCCACCGGTGGCCGACCGCACCGTGCCGTTGACGGTGAGGCCCGTGACGGAAAGCGGGCCGGCCTGCTCGACGTCCAGCGTCGCCCCGCCATGGACGATCGCGCCGCCCGCCATTCTCCGGGAAGGCAGGCCGAACGTGTCGGGACCGAGCTTGAGCGTGCCGCCGCTCACCTCCGTCAGACCGCCGAAATTCCACGGGCCGCTGATCGTGAGCGTCCCAGACCCATCCTTTTGGAAGGTATTGCCGGGCAGCTGCGCGGAGCCGCCGACACCATCGAGTGCACCAAGAATCGCCACGTCGTAGCCGTTGGTGCTGATCACGGCGGTCACCCCCGAAGCCACGTTGACCGACCCGCTCGCGAACGTCCCGGATTGGCCGGCGCGGATGGTCGAATCACCGCGGAAGCTCACGTTACTCAGTGAGTTCGTACCGGCTTCCAAGACGCCCTCGAACATTTCCAGCGAGAGGTTCGCAAGCGACTGCGTCCCCCGGAGCCACAGACTCCCCAGCCCCTTCTTCGAGAGGAGGCCGTTGCCGCCGATGGATTGGTTCAGAATGACGTTGTTCCCGTTCGTATCGATCGTGGCATCCGTGCCCGCGACCGTGACCCGGTTGTCCAGGAGGCCGTTCGAATCGAACCGCAGGACGCCGTTGGAGATCTCGACCCCGCCCGTGCCAAGGGCATTGATCCGATAGAGCCCGCCGTCCGTCACCGCCAGCGTTCCCTCCACCACCTTCGTGCCGCCGGAGTAACTGCTAGCGGTACCGTACAGTTCGAGGACGCCCGTGCCCCGCTTCTCCAGGCCCAGCTTGCCAGGCCCGTTGTCGACCAACCGGCCGTCGAACCTAGAGGTGCCCGCATCGACGTACGTCTTGAGCTGCCGTGTGCCGGCGGTCCCCGAGGTCGTGACCGTGCCGCCGCTGCCGCCGCTCAGCGCTCCGATGGTGGTGTTGAAGTCCCCGACGCTGAAAGTTCCCCCGTTGACCGTGAGGGCGTTCCTGTAGATGGGGGAGAACGCGTTCCACCCCCCGGCCTCGAGCGTGCCGGCGTTGATCTCGAAGCTGCCCGAGAAACTGACGTTGTAGCCCGAGAGCTTGAGCGTGCCACTTCCGCTCTTGACGAGGGTTCCACCGCCGACCATGGCGCCAGAGAGGTTGATGTCGAAGTTCTGCGTGTCGAAGGTGCCCCGGTCGCTCGAACTGTTCAGCACGACGTTCCTGCCGACGGTTCCGCCCACGCCGGCGCGCAGCGTCGCACCGTTCCCGATGAAGTTGTCGTGGGCCAGCGCATCGGTCCTGCCGAACTCGAGGGTTCCAGCGTTGATCTGCGCGTCATCCATGTCGTTCGTCCCGTTGAGGACGAGCGTCCCCGCCCCTTCCTTCTGGAGCCGCATCAGCGTCCGGACGCCCGACTGGAGCGACCCGCTGAACGTCGAGGTCGTGCCAGCGGCGACCGTGGTGTTCAGATACACGGCGGACTGCTCGCCGTTGTCGAAGGTGCTGGTGATCACACCGCCCGTGCCGCTCAGGGCACCGACAAACACGCTCGAGTCGCGGAGGTCGAGGTATCCGCCGTTCACCGTCAGGGCGTTCGACGAATCGCCGAGCGCAAGGCGGTTGTCGATCTGCAGCGTGCCATAGGTCAGCTTGGTCCCGCCGGTCGAGGTGTTGACGCCGGCGAGCCGGAGCAAGCCGTAGCCGACCTTCTCGAACGTGCCGGCACCGCTGATCGCGCCGCCGAACGTGACGGGGTTGCCCGCGGTGTCGATCTTCGCCGTCTTGCCCGCCGAGACCTGCACCGCATTCGCATACGCCGACGCCTGGTCGCGGAGCACGAGCGTGCCCGTGCCGCCGAACGTCACCTGCCCGGTTCCCAGCCCGAGCGAGCTGGCCACGTCGACGGTGCCGTCGTTGATCGTCGTCCCGCCCGAGTAGGTGTTGGCGCCGCCCAGCCACAGCGTGCCCGCGCCCGTCTTCACGATGCCCTGATTTCCCGAGATCGAGCCGTTCAGCACGAGGTCCCCGCTCGCGGCGTTGAACGTCCGGTCGGCGCCCACCAGTTCCATGCCGAAGTTGATCGTCTGGGTGGCCGTCGAGTTGTTCGTGACGTTGCCGCCCAGCTTGATCGAGTTGCCCCCGAGGACGAACGCGCCCGCGCCGGAGTTGAACGTGAGCCCGTTGTACTGGGTGCCCGCGGTGGTGTTGTTGTTGTTCGTCAACCCGCTGGTGCCGCCGAAGAACAGCGAGTCGAGGGGCGAAATGCCGCCGCTGCCGGCCCAGTTGTTGTTGTTGCTCCAGTTGTTGTTCAGGAGCCCGCCGCCGGTCCAGGTCCGGTCGGCGCCGAACGCCACCTGCGGGAGCACGACCGCGAACGCGGCCAATCCGCCCGCCAGCAGGGCGCGCGGGGTCCGGGGGGCGAAGTGCAACGGGGCGATCGAAGCGCGGGCGGTCAGCTTGTTCGACATGGAGGAACGTCCCAGCGGGCAGGCCAAGCGGCCCGCCCAAGCAGATGCGCCGAGTTCGTCGGTGCGCGACCCCCTTCCCGCGCGGCTTCCTCCAGATCGACATTGGGCCACGGATTTCGGACCGAGCGACCACAGCCCCGTGCCTGCGCGTGGAAGGTGTCTCCGAAGACACGTTCGTGTCTTCAGTGGCGCGTCGGCAGCGGCCAGTCCGCGACGATGCACGCCCCGTGCGCGGGATGCAGCACGCTGGCCCGAAGCAGGCTGAACTCGCCGACCTTCGTCCCAAGTTCCGCGGCACCGCGGTCGAGCAGTGCGCGGTAGCGGGCGTTCGCCTCGGCCAACCCCGGCCCCAGGCCCGGCTTGCGGCACTCCAGGAGCACCCCGTCGGGGAATGGGCTCGGCAGCATTCGCGTGGGTGCGCCCGGGTGCGGCAGGAGCGCCTGCACCTCGCGGCACGAGACCGTGACGTCCGGCATCGGCATCGAGCGGTGCACCCAGATGTCCAGCACTGCGCGGCGCATCGGAGCGGTGATCGCCATCGAGAGGAAGGCGAAGTCGTGCTCCGCGGCGGCCCACATGCTGCCTGCGCCGCGCATCGTCTCCAGGAACGCCAGCACCTCCGGCACGCCCGGCCGTGGAAGGAACGACCACTCGCTTGCGCCGTCGCTCCCGCCGCGCCGGAAGGACTCGAACTGCCCTGCGGCGATCCCCGGCGTCGAGAGCTGCGCGACGAATCCCGGCACTTCCGCAAGACCGGCAGGCGACGCCGCGTGCGGGCGGATGGGCGCACCGGCCTCCCACAAGGCCAGCGGCATGTAGACCGCCGCACGCGTCCCGGCGCGGTAGCACCGCGGCCCAGCAACCAGCGTGCACGCGGCCAGGTTCACGCGCCCGCTTGCCGCGTCCGGCACGAGCATGAACGCGCCCACACGCAGCTCAAGCGAGTATCCGAGGGTTTCCGCGTCCAGCTCGAACTGCCGCGCGAGCTGCGACAGCACCGCCACGCGCGGCAGCCGCGGCGCCGGCTGCACCGCGCCGCCAGCCGACGACGCGCGCGCGGCAACCGTCCGGACCTTCAGCAGTTCCTGCGCCAGGCGGGCCACCGGCTCGGCCAGCGCACGCGGCGACGCCTTCGCCTCCGCGGTCTCGACGAGCGCGCGTACGCCGCGCGCCTTCGGGAAGACCCGCAGGAACGCGGCCGCCGAAGGCGCAGTGCTCATACGCCAGACCTTCCATCCGAGCGATTTGTCCAACCCCAGGCGGCGCGCGAAGTCCCGCGAGCTTTGGCTGCGGGAGAGGGGCACGGCAAACGCCGCCGCGAGCGCATCGCGCAGCGCGGTGGCCAACTCGTCCTCGCGGGATGGGACCGGCTCGTTCACGGCGGGCGGAGTGTAGGCCTCCGATGCTCAACCGCGCCGACGCCGCCCGCCCTCCGGCGCCGCGGGCGCGTCGCCCGTCGCCTTCTTCACCCAGCCTGCCGCGCGCTCGCGCCGGGCGGGGTCTCGGTCGTGCTCGGCGATCGCGCGCAGGCGCGGCAGCGCGGACTCGGCCTTCAGGTCGGCCAGCGTCGCGCAGGCCGTGTTCGCGGTCCGCTCCTCTGGGTCGTCCATCAGGCCCACCAGGAACTCCACGACCTTCGCCTTGGGCTCCTTCTCCAGGCGCCCGGCCAGCGTGCCCAGCGCGTCGACCGCCTGCGGGCGCGAGCGGTCGGTGATGCCAAGCGCCGCACGCGCCTCGATGCGCTCGATGTCCGAGGCGTCGCCGTACTTCGCCAGGTACCGCAGCGCCGCGTTCGCGATCGCGTCCGCGTGGCTGGGCACCGCCAGCTGCGCGCGCACCAGGTCCACGACGTCCTTCTCCTTCGCCTCGTGCTGCATCAGCACGTCGATCGCCGACGCGCGCACCGCGTAGCTCGCCTCGCCGGCGCCGCCGTTCGGCGGGACAAGCGCGTTCCGCGCGATCGCCACCGCATCCTCCTTGCCGCACGTGCCCAGCGCGCCCATCACGGCCGCACGCACGCGCGGCTCGTCGATCCGGCTGTTCGCCAGCGCCACGATCGCCGCCTTGGAATCCGGGCTGCCCCACGCCGCGATCGCGCCCACGGCCGCATTCCGCAGCCCGGCGCGCGCGCGGTCGTCGCGCGCAACCTCCAGCAGCGCGGTCCGTGCGTCCGGCGTCTCGGTCTTCGCCAGCACCTCCACGGCCTGCAGCTTCGCGGCCATGGTCGGCGCACCCTTCAGCGCGGCGATCGTCCACGCCTCGGGCTGGCTCCACTCCAGGGCCTTCAGCGCATCCAGCCACGGGTCGATCCACACCGCTTCCGGCGGCGCGTCCAGCGTGGCGGTGCACGTCGCTTCCTTGCCGCGCATCTCGAACGGGATCACCTGCTCGCCCTTCGCCGTGCGCACCCAGACCGGCATCGCGATCCGCAGCGCGGGCGTCTTCTCATCGACCGCCTGCGTCTGCTCGGCCTTCACCGTCAGCATGCGCGTGGACGGGTCGTAGCTCGCGCTCGCCTTCACGTGCGGCGATCCCGCGCGGAAGCACCACTGCTCGAAGAACCACTCCAGCCCCAGGCCGCTCGCCTCCTCCATCGCACGGCGGAAGTCGTACGTCTCGGCGTTCCCCAGCGAGTGGCGGGCGAAGTACCGGTGCACGCCGTCGAAGAAGACCGCGTCGCCCAGCATGCGGCGCAGCATGTGCAGGATGCTGGCGCCCTTCGGGTACGGGTTCGCGGGCTTGCGGAAGGTCTCACCCGCGCTCTTGTAGACGTTGCTGCACATCGGCTCGCCGGCGCCCGGCAGGTCGCCGCGCGCCACGTTCGAATTGCCGCGCACGCTCTCCCAGTAGCCGTCCGCGCCGTCGCGCTCCTCCATCCAGAGCGCGGTGCCGTAGGTCGCCCAGCCCTCGTTCAGCCAGATGTGCTCCCAGCTGCGGCAGGTGATCAGGTCGCCGGTCCACTGGTGGCACAGCTCATGGCTGATCAGGCCGTCCAGGTCGCCCTCGGCGCGCGCGGTGGCGTCCATCACGGCGGTGGGCTGCATGGTGGTGGCGCTGGTGTTCTCCATGCCGCCCGCGCCGAAGTTGCGCACGATCAGCTGGTCGTACCGTGCCCACGGGTACTTCTGCCCGAAGACGCGCTCGAAGACCGCGACCATGCGGTCGGTGCGCTCGTACGTGGCCTTCGCGTCCTCGCCGCGGCCCTTCGGGGCCCACACGGTCATCTTCACGCCGCTCTTCGGGTTCGGCAGGTCCACGCGGTCGAAGTCGCCGACGACCAGCGTCACCAGGTACGGGACGTGCGGCTTCTCCTGGTTCCAGTGCCAGATCTCGCGGTCGCCCTTGGTCTCGTGGCCCACCAGCGCGCCGTTCGCGCTGGCCTGCATCCCCGCAGGCACGTCGACCACCAGCTCGGTGGCCAGGCGCACGTTCGGGAAGTCGTGGATCGCGAACCAGTAGCGGTTCGTCTCGGTCTGTCCCTGCGTGTGGACCTGCGCCGACTGCGCCTGGCCCTCGCCGGCCACCGCGGGCGTCGCCGGGCTGAACGTCAGGCCGTCGAGCGGGCGGAAGCCCTCGTAAGCGATCTCGACCACCGTGTCCGCGGCCGCCCCGCCGCCGGCCGGCACCGCGAGCGGCTTCGCGAAGCGCACGCCCAGCAGGTGGCCGTCGTGCGACCACTCGGCCTTCTGGCCGTCCACGGTCACCGACTTCACCTTCAGCCCCTCGGCATCCAGGCGCAGCACCTCGACGGGCACGCCCACGGGGCGCACGGTCAGGCGCTCGGTGCCGGTGAACGCGCCGCTCGTCAGGTCCTCGAAGCGCAGCGCCAGGCGCATCGACTTCCACTCCACCTGCGGGTCGGGCGGGAAGTTGCGGTGGTCGCGCCCGTTCGCGGCGTCGAACACGCCGCCGGCACCTTCGCTGGGGCCGGCAGCGCGGCCGGCCTCGCGCCACGCGTCACGGTCGGCGCGCTCCAGGCGGTGCTCCAGGCAGCCGTCCTCGGCGGACACGGGCGCCACGCACGCGAACGCCACCAGCGCGGTGAGCAGGAAGGTGCGAACGGTGGCATCCGGCGGGGAATCAAGGCGCGTCATCGTCGCGTGTCGTACCCGATCCCGCGCGGCGCCGCACGGTCAGCGGCCGGTCGCCGGCCCCGGGGACCCCGCGGCCCCGGCCGGCCCCCCGCG
>JBEIFT010000081.1:0-10470 GCA_040382255.1 Phycisphaeraceae bacterium | reverse complement strand
GCTGGCCGCGCTGATCCGCAGCGTCGACGCGCGCATGCCGCTCGCCCTCGTCCACTGCATGCACGGCGACACGCCGCACATGATCCTGGCCGTCGGCTGCGAACGCGCCACGGGCGAGGACGCCATCACCGTCGCCGGCACGGAACTGGTGCTGGTCGAGAGCACCTCCGACTGGGGCGTCGGCCACGTGGGGACGCTGGTGGAACTGAGCGATTCCGAGGCGAACGCGGTGCGGTGACGCACGCCGACGCGCGGCGCTTCAGATCACCACCACCCCCCGCGGACACGCCACCCCCGCCGCGATCCCCGCGGCGCGCGCCTGCTTGACCCGTACCTGCGGCATGCCGATCGCATCCAGCGCCGTGCGCACGCGCGTGGGCTCGGGGTGCATCACTTCGAGCCACGAGAGCCGGCAACCCACGGGCGCCGTCCGCGACGGATGCTCGGCGCCCGACCACTCGATGAGCCACGGCGCCGCGCCGCCCAGGAGCGGCTGCGGCGGCACCGTCAGGCGCCAGCGCAGCTCGGAGCCGTCGGGGCGCGTGCGGGCACCTTCGCGGATCGCGCCGCAGTCGACGCCGGCGGCGCGCATCGCATCGCACGCGGACTCGAGCCCGCCCATCGGAACCCGCACCATCCACGCGGTGAGGCGCGGGGCGGCTTCCGTCACCCCCGCCGCAACATCCCACGCCCCCACCGCCCCCAACCCAAACGGCACCACCCCCGCCCGCGGCTCCGGTGCCGCAGGGTCCGGCGCCAGCAGTTCCAGGTAGCACCCCTCGCCCAGCGAAAGCAACGCGTTGTGCGTCCCCCATTGCGCGTGGCGCCCGCCGATCGCGGGCTTCACGCCGAGCGTGCGCTCCGCCCATGCGATGCCCGACTCCAGCGTGGCGCAGGCCAGCACCAGGTGGTCGATCGCGGCGGAGGGCCGGGTGGCTCCCCCGCTCACTTCTTCGCGTAGTCGAACACGCCGCGGCCGCTCTTGTCGCCCAGGCGGCCCGCCTGCACCAGCTGGCGAAGCAGCGGGCACGGGAAGAACTTCTGGTCACCCAGCTCGCGGTAGAGCACCATCATGATGTCGTGGCAGACGTCCAGGCCGATGAAGTCGGCCAGGCGCAGCGGGCCCATCGGGAAGTTGCAGCCCAGCTTCATGATCTGGTCGATGTCCTCGGGCTTCGCGACGCCCTCCATCCAGGCGTGGAAGGCCTCGTTGATCATCGGCATCAGCACGCGGTTCGAGACGAAGCCGGCGCGGTCGTTCGCGGGCACGGGCGTCTTGCCCATCGCGATCGACAGGTCGATCGTGGCCTGCGTGGTGGCGTCGCTGGTGGCAAGGCCCTTGATGACCTCGACCAGCGCCATCACCGGCACCGGGTTGAAGAAGTGCATGCCGATCACGCGGTGCGCATCGGCGCCGACGGCGCCCGCGATGTCGGTGATGCTGATGCTGCTGGTGTTGGTGGCCAGCACCGCGTGCGCGGGGAAGGTGGCCGCCATCTCCTTGAAGATCTTCTTCTTGAGCTCGACGTTCTCCGTCGCGGCCTCGACCACCCAATCGGCGGCCTTCGCGTCGGCCATCGACTGCACGTAGCAGATGCGCTTGGCTGCGGCGTCGGCGTCGCCCTGGCTCATCTTGCCCTTCTCGACGGCGCGCGCGAGGGTCTTGGCGTGGTAGGCCTTCGCCTTCTCCAGCTGCGCGGCGCTGACGTCCACCTGGATGGCGGCGATGCCCGACTGCGCGGCGGTGAGGGAGATGCCGGAACCCATGGTGCCGGCGCCGATGACGGCGATCGTCTTGACGGGGTTGCTCATGAGGGCGGAAATCGTACGGGGCCGCCCGTGCGGCCGCCCGGGGCCCGTAACCGCGCGCAATCCCCGGGAAAGCCATTGCGCCGCCCCCCTTCCCGCGGCACCATGAAGCGATGAGAAATCGGTGCCAGGTCCACCCGTCCCCATTTTCCGCCGCCCGCGCCACCGCGGCCGCGGTGGTCGCCGCCATCCTGCTGCCGGCCGCGCCGGCTGCAGCGGGTACCGGCGGTGCAGGAAGCCCCACCGACTCGTCCCCCGTCTGGGTCTTCTTCCACGACACGCGCGCACAGCCCGCGGACGTCGGCCAGACCGAGCTCACCGACCGCGCCCTCGCGCGCCGCGCGCTGCGCCGCACGCTGCCGGGCCTCTATGACGCGAAGGACGTCGCCGTCGACCAGCGGCTGCTGGTGGCGGTGGCTTCGACCGGCGCCACGCCGCGCATCACCAGCCGCTGGCTGCACGCCGTCAGTGCGATGGCCACGCCCGCGCAGGCCGCCCTGCTGCGCGCGCTCCCCGGCGTCGAGCACGTCGAGCCCGTCGGCCGCGGCCGCGCCGGCTGGCAGCGCGAGGGACAGTCACCGCCCCCCGAAGGCAACGGCTTCGCGAGCACCGACTACGGCGCGGCGTTCGGTCAGCTGCAGCAGATCGGCGTCACCGCGATGCACGCGCGCGGCTTCACCGGCCGCGACGTCGTGATCGGCGTCCTGGACACGGGCTTCCACCGCGCGCACGAGGCGTTCCACAGCGAGGCGCACCCGCTGCGCGTGATCGCCGAGCACGACTTCGTGGCGGGCGACGGCAATACCGACATCGAGGCCGGCGACCCGACCGACCAGCACCGCCACGGCACGTGGATCCTGGGCACGATCGCCGCCTGGCTGCCCGGTCAGCTGGTGGGCGGGGCCTACGAGGCGAAGTTCGTCCTCTGCAAGACCGAGGTCGTCCCCAGCGAGACGCCGATCGAGGAGGACTTCTACGTCGCGGGCCTGGAGTTCGCCGAGGCGAACGGCGCCGACGTGTGCACCAGCTCGCTGGGCTACATCGACTGGTACACGCAGGCGGACCTGAACGGGCACACGTGCGTCACCACCGTGGGCGTCAACATGGCCACCGCGAACGGCGTGGTCTGCTGCACCGCGGCGGGCAACGAGGGCCACGACGCCGACCCGGCGACCAGCACGATCATCGCCCCCGCCGACGCGTACAAGGTGATCACGTGCGGCGCGGTGGATTCCGCCGGCGCGCCGGCGTGGTTCACGTCCAGCGGCCCGACCGCCGACGGCCGCGTGAAGCCCGAGATCCTGGCGCAGGGCGTGGCCACCGCGTCGGTCGATTCGTTCAACGCGACGGGCCTGAACTGGGTGAGCGGCACCAGCCTGAGCACGCCGCTGGTCGCGGCGGCGATGGCATGCGTCGTGCAGGCGAGGCCCGAGCTCACCGTCGACCAGCTGCGCGCGGCGATCATCGCGACGGCCAGCCGGTCGGACGACATCGGCCCGCACCCCGACCCGGTCTTCGTCGAGGGCTACGGCATCCTGCGCGCGCTCGACGTGGCGCGGAACGGCCGTCATGCCGCCGACCTCAACATGGACGGCCGCGTCAACGGCGCCGACCTGGGCATGGTCCTGGGCGCGTGGAGCAGCGGCGACGCCATGGCCGGCGACGTCACCGGTGACGGGGCCGTGAACGGCGCCGACCTGGGTGCCGTGCTCGGGGCGTGGGCCCCCTGACCGGCAGAACCCCCGGGGCCACGCGGGGATGCCGCGCGGGCGCCCCGCAGACACGCGGGAACCCGGTCTGATTCCGGCGAAATCACTCATGTTCAGGGATGCATCCCGTCGCCAATCGCGGCGGGCCGGGGCATCCTGCACGCGCATCACACACGCGGCCACCCGGCTGCGTACCAACCGTGTCACACCTCATGGCCCGCGCTTCGGTCACCGCTGAAGCGCGGGCTTCGCTTTTGGGCCGGCGGCCCGGGCCCCGGCACCGGCCGCCGCGCAAAGCACCCCCGCTACCCTGCGCGCCATGACACTCGCGATCGCGGCGTCGTTGGCCCTCCACGCCATTGCCTGCCTTGGGGACGCACCGCCAACCCCCGCGGCCACACCGGGCCCCTTCGTCTTCCGCAGCGGCCTCGGCGTCGCCGTGCCCGCGCCGCGGTCGGCCTCGCGCACGCTGATCCGCCAGGACCCGGTCGAGGCGCGCCTCGTCGAGGGCACCTTCGCCGCGCCGAAGGACGGCGACGAGCTGCCGCTGCCGGCACCCGCCGCCCCCGCGCTGGGCACCGCCATTGCCGACGCCGGCCCCGGGAAAGCCACGCCCTCCATGCCGAAGCCGCCCGCCAAGTGGGCGCGCATCGAGTCCAACGCCGCCGGCGTCTTCGAGGGCGACGAGGGCACGCCCCTGGCCGGCGGCTGGCTGCACTTCACGGTCGACGGCCGCGAGGCCTGCCCCGGCATGGGCACTGCGCCGCGCGTCATGCTGCTGGATGCCGCCGGCCACGGCAGCGTCTTCGTGAACGGCGAGCCGCGCGGCGGCGACCCGTATTCCACCGGCTACGTGCAGATCCCCGTGCTGCTGAAGCCCGGCCCGAACGAGTTCCTCTTCTCGGTCGGCCGCGGGCGCCTGGCCGCCAAGCTCGTCGCGCCGCCGGCACCCGCTTTCATCAGCGACCGCGACGCGCTCTTCCCCAGCATCGTGAGCGGCCGCGACACCGACGGCCCGCTGGCCGAGGTGGTCATCAACGCCGCGAACGCCCCGCTGGCCGGCGCACGCATCCGCGTCACCAGCGACCTGCCCGAGAAGGACGCGTGGGTCGAGCTGCACACGATGCCCGCGCTCACCGAGAAGAAGGTCGCGCTGCCCGCGCTCTTCGCGGCCAAGGGCCTGGGCGCCGCGAAGCCGGGCACCACCGTCAAGGCGGTGGTCGAGCTGGTCGCGCGCGACGGCACCCCACTGCACCGCATGCCGATCGAGATCCCGGTGGTCTCGACCACCGACCGCCGCGTCGTGACGCGCACCAGCACGATCGACGGCAGCGCGCAGTACTACGCACTGGTTCCCTCGACCGCGCGCACCACCGACCCGAAGCCCGGCATCCTCTTCAGCGTCCACGGCGCCAGCGTCGAGGCCACCGGCCAGGCCGGCGCGTACGAGCCGAAGAAGGAGGCGCACGTCGTGTGCCCCACCAACCGGCGCCCGTACGGCTTCGACTGGGAGGACTGGGGACGCATCGACTTCACCGAGGCCGCCGCGCACGCGCGCAGCCACCTGGTGCACGACCCGCTGCGGCAGTGGCTCACCGGCCACTCGATGGGCGGGCACGGCACGTGGCAGCTGGGCGCGCACTTCCCCGGCGAGTTCGCGGCCCTGGCGCCCAGCGCGGGCTGGATCAGCTTCAGGAGCTACGTGGGCACCTCGGCCGGCACCGGCGAGGACCCCGCGATCGCGATGCTGAACCGCGCCGGCAAGGCGAGCGACACGCTGGCGCTGAAGGAGAACTACCTGGACAGCGGCGTCTACGTGCTGCACGGCGACGCCGACGACAACGTGCCCGTCTCCGAGGCGCGCGAGATGTTCCGCCAGATGGCGGCGATGAGCCACCCGGACTTCGCGTACGACGAGCGCCCCGGCGCCGGCCACTGGTGGGGCAACGCATGCGTCGACTGGCCGCCGCTCACGCAGTTCGCGTTCCGGCACGTGCGCCGCGCGCCGCAGGACGTGCAGCGCGTCCGCTTCCTGACCGTGGCGCCGCAGGTGAGCCAGCGCCGCGACTGGGTGCGCGTGCTGCAGCAGCAGGTGCCGTTCGAGGTGTCGAAGGTGGACGTCGCGTTCGACGCGAAGGCGATGAAGGTCACCGGCACCACGGCGAACGTGGCGATGATCGAGCTGGTGCCGCCCCTGCCCGCGGCCGGCGGCGAGCGCGCACCGCTGACGATCGCGCTGGACGGCCAGGAACTCACCGTGCCAACGGAGGACAAGCCCGCGACGATCCGACTGGAGCGCGGGCCCGACGGCAAGGGCGGCATGACCTGGTCGCTGGACCCGCAGAGTTCGAAGGGCGATGCCCCGCACGCCCTGCCCGCCACCGCGAAGAAGCCCGCGCGCGGCGGCCCGTTCAAGAACGCGTTCGCGCACGGCTTCGTGGCCGTCGTCGGCACGCAGGGCTCCGACGAGGCCGACCGCCTGCTGCTGGCCAAGGCGCGCTACGACGCCGACCAGTGGTGGGTGCGCGGCAACGGGCGCTTCGAGATCCTGCTGGACACCTCGTTCGACCCGAAGCAGTACCAGGGCCGCAACGTGATCCTGTACGGCAACCGCGACGAGAACGCCGCCACCGCGAAGGTGCTGGGCGACACGGACCCGGTGACGGTGGCGAACGGCCGCTACGCCGGCGGCGCCACGCGCGTCCAGGGCGACGACGTGGCCGTGATGTACGTGCGCCCGCGCGCGGACTGCGACAAGGGCCAGGTGGGCGTGATCGCCGCCACCGGCGCGAAGGGCATGCGCGCGTTGATGCGCACCCCGGTCTTCGTGGCGGGCGTCGGCATCCCCGACCTGGTGGCGTTCCGCGCCGCGATGCTGACGCCCGGCCCGGCAGGCGGCGCCGGTGCCGTCATCGACGCGGGATTCTTCGGAAACGACTGGAGCGTCGACCGCGGGTCATGGATGAGGCGGTGAACCCCGGTGCGCCGGGCAACCGTAGGCTGCGCGCGTGAGCACCGCCGACGCACAGTTCGGGCCAGAGGTGGAACGGCTGCTGGCCGTGGGCCGCGCGCCCGAGGCGCTGCAGGCGGCGGACCGCTGGACGGCCGCGGCCGCGGGCAGCATCGGCGCGTGGCTGGCACGCGCGAGCGCGAACATGCACCTGGGGCGCATCGATGCCGCGGACCGCGATCTGGAGACCGCGGCGAAGCTGGCACCGGGCGATGAACGCGTGCGCTTCCTCCACGGTCTGGTCGATCAGCAGCTCGGGCGGACCGACGCGTGCCTGGAACGGCTGCGCGGCCTGGCGCAGCCCGGCGGCGTGCATGCGCTCGAAGCCTGGGTGGCGGCGGGCGAGATGCTCTGGATCGCAAGCCGACTGGACGAACTGCGTGCGTGGGTCGAGCGCCCCGGCCAGTGGACGGGCGACCCGCGGCACGCGATGCTGGCCGCGCGCGTCCGCGCCGCGGCGGACCCCGAGGGCGCTGCCGCGGCACTGGAAGCGATCGCCGGGTCCGGTGCGCCGCCGGTGGTCCGTCGCGTCGCGGGGTTCGACGCGGTGCGCCTCCTTGACCGCGCCGGCCGCTACCGCGAGGCGTTCGCGCTGGCCGGGCGCGTGCACGCGGCGACGGGCCGCCCGTTCAACATCGATGCATTCCTGGCCCCGGTACGGGCCCAGCAGGCGCTGCTCGCGCGCGGGCGCTGGTTCACGCCGCAGGCCGACCCCGTGGACGGGCTGGCGATGTTCGTCGCCCTGCCCCGCAGCGGCACCACGCTGCTCGAGCAGATGCTCGACGCGCACCCGGAAATCAGCGGCATCGGCGAGTACGACGGCATGCGCTTCCTGGGCGAGGACCTCTCGGCGATGGGCCGCACCGGCCCCGCGCTGGCGCAGCTGACGCGCCCGGACGCCGGGCGGCTGCAGCGCACGTTCCTGGACGACGCGCAGCGCCGGCGCCGCCCCGGCGCGCGATGGATGCTCGACAAGAACCTGCGCGCCTGGCGCATGCTGCCCGCGCTGGCCGCGGTGCTTCCCGGCACGCGGTGCCTGCACATGGTGCGCGACCCGCGCGACATGGCGATCAGCATCCACCTGTCGTACTTCACGCCCGACCGCGAGGGCTGGACGTCGTCGCTCGAGACGGTGCGCCGCGTGGTCGAGGCCCAGGAGTCGATCCTGCCCGGTGCACTCGCCGCGCTCGGCCTGCCGCACGAGACGATCGTCTACGAGGACCTGGTGGCGGATCCGGCGGGCCACGCGGGGCGGTGCCTGCGGCTTCTGGGGCTGGGCCCATCCGAACGCGTGCTGCGGCCCGAGGCGAACGCGCGCACCACGCTGACGCTGAGCCACGCCCAGGTCAGGGCACCGATCAATGCGTCCAGCATCGGGCGCTGGCGCCACTACGACTGGGCGTTCGGGCCGGCGTGGGACGCGCTGGCCGCGCGGCATGACGCCCGGCGCCAGGCACGCTGACGGCAAAAAGAATCCAGGGCGACCCAAGCGGGCCGCCCTGGAGATCTCTCCGAGGAGGGCTTGGGTACGTCAGGCGCGACGGCGGCGGCCGGTGGCCAGGCCCGCGATGCCGAGCAGCGCAACCGCGCCCGGGGCCGGAATCGCGACGATGTTGATGCCGCGCAGGGTCACCGTTCCGGTCCACGTGCCCGAGGTGCCCTGGGCGCCGTAGCCATTGCCGATCAGGATCGAGCCGTCGACGGTCCGGTCGCCGGTGAAGTTCAGAGCGGTCGCGAAGTTCACGGAGCCGATCGCGGTCGTGCCGACCGACGACGAGCCGCCGTTCGGCCACGAGTAGCGCTGCGCAGCGTTCAGGTTGCTGAAGCCACCGACCTGCAGGAAGCCGCCGAGGCTGAGCGGCGCGATGTCGACGTAGACGCACAGGTCGTCGCAGTAGGTGTAGGCCGTCGACGAGTTCAACGTCACGTTGATCGAGGCGCCGGTGAGGGAGCCAACGACGTTGTACTGGCTGTAGTCGACGAAGTCGGAGAAGCTGAAACCAGCCCACGACCGGTTCGTCATCGTGAAGGTGATGTCGGCAGCGGCGGCCGACGAGAGGGCCGCGACGGCGGCGCCGGAGAGGATCATGGTCTTCATTTGGGAACGCTCCACAAGGAGGGAAAGGGGTGTCGATCCGCCACCAAAGGGGATGGCGGGACGACCAAACACAGCCCGAGACGAGGCTGCGGCAAGCGTTTCACCACCATTTCGTGGCATCCTCTCGGACTTGGTCGATAGGCTGGAAGCAATGCCCGCCGAGTCCGATGTCCAAGAACTTGAGGCGCTGCTGGCCAGGAAGCAGTTCGAGGCGGCGTACACGCGGGCCCAGGCGATTGTTCAGAAATCGCCGCGCCACGTGAACGGTTGGCTGGTCATGGCCCGTGCGGCGATCGGGCTGGGTCATCTGGGTGCCGCCGATCGGGCGGCTGCAACGCTCCTGCGGCTTGCGGCTGGTGACCACCGCGCCGAGCTCATCCGGGCGATTGTCGACCATCGGCTGGGCCGGAGCGATGCCGCGATCGACCGCGCCCGGCGCCTGGTCGAGCGCGGCGCCCCCAACGCGATCGACGCCGCCTTGGTCCTGGCCGAGGTGCTGCACCGCGCGGGCCGCTTGGAACCGCTGCGCGCCCTCGTGGCCGCCGGCGGAGCCTGGACGCAGGACCCGCGCGCCGTCGTCTTCACCGCGCGCGTGCTCGCCCGCGACGACGCCCCCGCCGCCATCGCGCTGCTCGAGGCGACCGCGCGCGGCACGGGCGAGGCGACGCTGCGCCGCATCGCCGGCTTCGACGCCGTCCGGCTGCTGGACGCGGCGGGCCGGTACCGCGAGGCCTTCGACCTGGCGACGCACGTCCACGCGACGACGGGAAGCGCGTTCGACGTGCGCGGGCTGGCCGTGGAGGTGGCGCAGCAGCGCGACCTGCTGGCGCGCGGCAAGCCGTGGTTTTCGCCGCGCGCTCCGGCGGTCACGGGAACGGCGCTGATCGTCGGCATGCCGCGCAGCGGCACGACGCTGCTGGAGCAGATGCTGGACCGTCACCCCGCGATCGCGGGCATCGGCGAGCATGACGGCATCCACCAGATGGGCACCGCGCTGCAGTCCGCGGGTGCCTGGCCGCGCGGACTGGGCATGCTGGATCAAGGGTCCGCTGCCGCCATGCAGCGCGCGTACATGGATGGCGCGCGCGACCGGGCGCGACCGGGCGCGGCATGGACGTTCGACAAGTCGCTGCACACCTGGCGCTGGCTGCCCGCCGTGGCCGCCGTGCTGCCGGGCGCCACGTGCCTGTGGATGGCACGCGACCCGCGCGACACCGCCGTCAGCCTGTTCCTCTCGAACTTCCACCCCGCGTCGTTCGGCTGGACGCGCAGCCTGGCCGACATCCGCACCGTGATGGAACTGGAGCGAGCCCTCGTGCCACAGGCCCTGGGCACGCTTGGCATCCCGCACGAGGCGATCGTCTACGAGGACCTGGTGGCCGACCCCGCCTCCGACGCCGAGCGCTGCCTGCGCCGGATGGGCCTCCCCATGGACGCCGCGATACTCAGCCCCGAGTCGAACGCCCGCACGGTGCTGACGCTGAGCCACGAGCAAGTGAGGCGGCCGATCAACCGTGGGTCGATCGGCCGCTGGAAGAACTACGAATTCGCGTTCGACGGGTCTTGGTCGCCGCTGTCCGCCGCGCACGATGCGCGGCGGACGCGGTGACCGCGCTCACCACTTCAGGTTCATCGGCCCCTGGTACTCGGCCAGCGGGCGGATGATGCGGTTGTTCTGGTGCTGCTCCATGATGTGCGCGCACCAGCCCGTGATGCGGGCCGCGACGAAGATCGGCGTGTACTGCGGCACCGGGATGCCCATGATGAAGTAGGTCATGCCGCAGGGGAAGTCCACGTTCGGGTGGATGTTCTTGTCGCGCAGCATGATCGCCTGCACCTGGTCG
>JBEIFT010000080.1:0-10474 GCA_040382255.1 Phycisphaeraceae bacterium | reverse complement strand
GCCGCGATCGCCGCGCAGCGGCAGGCGATCGCCCGCCAGCGCACGAGCCTGGAGCCCGCCGCGGCACGCACCGCTGCCGCCCCGGCCGCCGCCGCGCCCCGCCCGCAGCCCGTGCTCTCGTAAGATCGCGCCGCCATGGCCGCCACCGACCCCTCGATCCAGGTGACGCTCGCCGGCGTGCGCCTGGCGACGCCGGTGATCGCCGCCGCCGGGACGTGCGGCTACGCCGACGAGCTGGGCGATGCGATGGACCTGGGCATCCTGGGCGCCGTCACCACCAAGAGCATCACGCCGGAGTCGCGCGTCGGCAACGACCCGTGGCGCATCGTCGACGTGCCCGGCGGCATGATGAACGCGATCGGCCTGGCGAACGTCGGGCTGGACGCGTTCCTGCGCGACAAGCTGCCCCGCGTGGCGGCGCTGCCCTGCCCCGCGATCGGCAGCGTGGCCGGCCACTCCGTGGACGACTACGTCCGCGTCGCGGCCGCCTTCGACGCGCGCCCCGAGCTGCCCATCCTGGAGCTCAACGTCAGCTGCCCGAACACCGCCACCGGCACGCAGTTCGGCGACGACCCCGCCGCCCTGCGCGCGCTGCTGCAGGCCGTGCGCCCCGCGGTCACGCGGTCGCGGCTCTTCGTGAAGCTGAGCCCCGCCGGCGACACCGTCCGCCTGGCCGCGACCGCCGCCGAGTGCGGCGCGGACGGCCTGACGCTGGTCAACACCATGCCGGCGATGAGCATCGACGTCCACACGCGGAAGCCGCGGCTCTCGCGCGGGCGCGGCGGCCTGAGCGGCCCGGCGATCCACCCGGTCGCGGTGCGGATCGTGCACGACGTGCATCGCTCGGTCGCGAAGCAGGCCGGGATCCCGATCATCGGGCTGGGCGGCGCGATCGCGTGGCAGGACGCCGCCGAATTCGTGCTGGCGGGCGCGACGGCCGTGGGGATGGGCACGATGCTCTTCGCCGACCCGTGGGCCCCGGAGGGCGTGGTGCGCGGCCTGGCGGCCTGGGTGCGTGCGCAGGGCGTGCGCAACATCGCCGAACTGGTCGGCGCGCTGGAGGCCTGACCGTGCGGCGCGACGAACGCGAGCGCTTCGACGAGCTGTTCGAGGAGGTCCTCGCGACCATGCCGGAGGAGATCCACGCGATGATCGAGGAGGTCCCGGTGGTGCTCGAGGACCGGCCCTCGCGCGCGCTGCTCGAGTCGATGGGCATGGACCCGGACGACGACGACCTCTGCGGCCTGCACACCGGCATCCCGCTCACGCAGCGCGGCGCGGAGCACGGCGCGCCGATGGACGTGGTGACGCTCTTCCGCGAGGGAATCCTGGACGAGGCCGGCGGCTGGGAGGAGTGGGTGGACGAGGACGGCACCGGGCTCGGCGGCGTCGGGCGCGTGCGGCACGAGATCCGCATCACGCTGCTGCACGAGATCGGCCACCACTTCGGGCTGACCGAGGAGGACCTGGAGCGGCTGGGTTACCGCTGAGGCGGCCGCGCGCCGCGGCGCGGGCCGACGTCGCGGGCCCGTTCAGTGGTCGACGCGGTGCCCCAGCAGCGGGCTGATCTCGGCGACCTTCGCGGCCACGGTCGCGGCGTCGCGACTCTCCAGGTTCAGGCGCAGGAGCGGCTCGGTGTTCGACATCCGGATGTTCGCCCACCAGTCGCCGCAGTCCATGCTCAGGCCGTCCAGCTCGTAGAAACGGGCGCTCGCGTAGCGCGCGCGCAGCGCGTCCAGCGCGCCCTGCTTGTCGTCGTTCTCGAAGTTGATCTCGCCGCTCTGCGCGTAGGTGCGGAACGGCGCGATGCACGCCGACATCGGCTTGCCCGCGGCCACCAGCGCGTTGACCACGTCGATGAACGCGCGCGCGCCGCTGTCGGTGCACCACAGGTCGCCGTAGTAGAAGTGGCCGCTCAGCTCGGCGCCGAAGGGCGCGTCGGTCTCGCGCAGGCGCTGCTTCATGAAGACGTGGCCCACGCGGCTCTCGACGGGCACGCCGCCCAGCGCGCGCACGGCGTCGGCCAGCGCGCGCGTGCTGCGCAGGTCGTAGACGATCGCCGCGCCCGGCTTCGCGCGCAGCCAGCCGCCGGCGAGCCACGCGCCCAGCAGGTCGCAGCCCACCGGGTTGCCCTGCTCGTCGATCACCATGCAGCGGTCGGCGTCGCCGTCGAAGCAGACGCCGAAGTCGGCCTTCCCGGCGCGCACCGCGCCGCGCACCGATCGCAGGTTCGCCTCGACCAGCGGGTTCGGCTCGTGGACGAAGGTCCCGGTGGAGTTGTCGAAGTTGATCGCCGTGATGCGCAGGCCCTTCACGCCCGCGAAGACCTTGGGCACCATGGTGCCGGCCATGCCGTTGGAGGCGTCGATCGCGACGGTCAGCGTGCGGGTGCCGTCGAGCACCGCCGCCGGGAGGAAGCCGAGCAGCTTCGAGCGGTACGCGTCCCACAGGTCGTGGGTGCTCTCGCGTCCGCCGCCCGGGCCGGCGCCGCGCTGGACGCCCTCGGCCATGGCGCGGATCTCGGAGAGCCCCGTGTCCTGGCCGACGGGCTTGGCGCCGGCCGCGCAGACCTTGAAGCCGTTGTACTGCGCGGGGTTGTGGCTCGCGGTGGTCTGGATGCCGCCCGCCGCGCCCAGGTGGTTCACCGCGAAGTAGACGAACGGCGTGTCGACCATGCCGACGTCGGCGACGTCCGCGCCGGCGGCCAGGATGCCGTCCTTCAGCGCGCGGGCGAGCGAGGGCGAGCTGGTGCGCATGTCGCGCCCCACCACCACCGTGCGGCTTCCGCCCTGCGCCAGCAGGAAGCGCGCCGCCGCGTGGCCGATGCGCCAGGCGTCGTCCTCGTTCAGGGGATCCGGGTAGACGCCGCGGACGTCGTAGGCCTTGAACACCTTGCTGAGCATGCGCAAACCTCCTGTGGGACGTGCATCGTAGTATTCGCCCGCGATGGCACGCCGCGGCACCGACGCATTCCGGCACGCACCCCTCACGCGCATCGTCGCGACGGTCGGGCCGGCATCGGATCCGCCCGCGACGCTCGAACGGCTGGTGCGGGCGGGCGTCTCGGTCTTCCGCCTGAACATGAGCCACGGGACCCCGGAGTCGCACGCGCGGACGCTTGCCGCGATCCGCCGCACCGCGGACCGGCTGGGGACCGAGACCGCCGTGCTGGCCGACCTGCCGGGGCCGAAGATCCGCCTGCAGCCGGTCGCCGACGGCAAGGAGATCTCCCTGCGCCGCGGGCAGTCCGTGCGGTTCGTCGCGGGCACCGCGCCGATCGATCCCGATGCCGCGACGGTCACGCTGCGCACGGACTATCCGCGCCTGCTGGCCGAGGCGCGGCCCGGCGAACGGGTCCTGATCGACGACGGGAAGGTCGCGCTGCGCGTGCGCGCGCGGACCCGCGGGGCGCTGGAGTGCACCTGCGACGTCGGCGGCCCCGTCGCGGGCCGCAAGGGCGTCAACCTGCCGGACACCGCGCTCTCGTTGCGCGCGCCCACGCCGCGGGACCTGCAGCTGGCGCGCTGGGCGGTGCGCCACGGCGCTGACTTCGTGGCGCTGAGCTTCGTCGAGGACGACGGCGACCTGCGCACGATCCGCGCCGCGATGCAGCGTGAGGCGCGCCGGGCGCGCGCCCGCGTGCCCCAGCTGGTGGCGAAGATCGAGCGCCCCGTCGCCCTCGAGCACCTGCCCGCCATCGCCGCGGCCAGCGACGCGATGATGGTCGCGCGCGGCGACCTGGCCGTCGAGCTGGAGTTCGCGCGCGTGCCGGTGGCGCAGCGCAGCATCCAGGCGGCGTGCGACGCGGCCGGGATCCCGTGCATCGTGGCGACGCAGATGCTGGAGTCGATGATCCATGCACCGACGCCCACCCGCGCCGAGGCCTCGGACGTGGCGAACGCCGTCTTCGGCGGCGCCGACGCCGTGATGCTGAGCGGCGAGACCGCCAAGGGCGACTACCCGGTACAGGCGGTCGAGGCGATGCGCGCCATCGCGCTGCGCGCAGAGGAGTGGATCGCCGGCCAGGCCTCGCACGCGGCGATCCAGGGCGCGACCGGCACCGACACCCACCTGATCCTGGCCCGCAGCACCGCCCAGATGGCGATCGAGGGCCGCGCCCGCGCGATCATCACCTGGACCGACCTGCGCTCGCTGCGCGCGATCAGCCAGACGGACGTCGACGTGCCCGTGTACGCCTTCGCCGACACCGACGCCGAGCTGCGCGCGCTGGCGCTCCTGCGCGGCGTGCGCGGGATCCGCGTGCCGCGCCCGGCGGACTCGCGCGACTTCGTCCGCACCGCCGAGCGCCTGCTCGGCGCGCGTGGCCTGGTGAAGGCGGGTGACCGCGTGGTGGTCGCGACGGGCTTCGCCGGTCGGGGCACCGAGCGGCTGTGGGTCCGCGACGTGGGGGCGAAGGCCGTATGACCGGCCGGCACGACCACCACGACGCAGTGATCCTGGTGGACGGCGCCTGCAACCTCTGCCACCGCGTGGTGCGCTTCATCGTGCCACGCGACCCGCACGGGCACTTCGCGTTCGCGGCGCTGCAGTCACCGGTGGCGAAGGAACTGCTGGCGGAGTCGGGAAAGCCGGCGCTGCTGCACGCGATCTCGGACGCGCGAACGGGGACACCGACGACGCTCGTCCTGATCGATGGCGAAGGCGTGCACACCCGCAGCGAGGCGATCGTGCGCATCGCGCGGCGGCTCTCGGGCCCGTGGCCGATCCTGGCCGCGCTGCGCTTCGTGCCGCGGGCGCTGCGCGACGCGGCGTACCGCGCAGTCGCGCGGCGTCGGTACGCACTGTTCGGAACCTGCGATCCGGCCCAGCCCCCCGCCGACGAGGTCCGGGCGCGGTTCCTGACGTGAGATCGGCCAATAACAGCCGCGTGCGCCCCGCGGGCGGCCCCCGTCTGGACGCTTCGGTCGTTGCCGCCGACGGACGATTCCACTAGTCTCCGTCGTTTCCCCGCCACCCGGCGGGGCGATGCGGATCCAGGTGGAACCCGCGTCGAACGGATGCCCCCGCGTCGGGGGCTCCATCGTCCTCGTACCAAGCGCCCTTGGTTCGGGACGGCCCACCGGCCGCCACGTGCGGCGGTGTCCACCGGCCGTGCCCGCGGTGCCGCTGCAGACCGCTCTGAAGGAGAGCCCCCCATGTCCGAACCCAAGTCCCTCGCGAAGGAACTCGTCGAAGCCGGCGTGATCTTCGGCCAGCGTCGTTCCAACTGGAACCCCAAGATGAAGCCGTACATCTTCGCGACGAAGAACGGCGTGTCGATCATCGACATCAAGGAAACGATCAAGGGCCTCCTGCTCGCGAAGAAGTTCATCGCGAAGACGGTCGCCAGCGGCAAGGACGTGTGCTTCGTCGGCACCAAGCGCCAGGCGCGTGGCTCGGTCGAGCAGTACTGCGCCGAGTGCAAGATGCCGTACGTCACCGAGCGCTGGCTCGGCGGCACCCTGACCAACTTCCGCACGATCCGCGAGCGCCTGCGCCGCCTCGAGGAGCTCGAGGGCCTGGGCGAGACCGGCCAGATCCGCAACTACTCCAAGAAGATGGAGTCGCAGCTGGCCCGCGAGCAGAAGAAGATCTTCCGCAACCTGAACGGCCTGCGCTCGATGACCAAGCTCCCCGGCGCGGTCGTCGTGGTCGACACGACCCGCGAGCTGAACGCGCTGAACGAGGCCAAGGCCCTGGGCATCCCGACGATCTGCCTGATCGACACGGACGGCAACCCCGACCTGGCCGACATTCCCATCCCCGGCAACGACGACTCGATGCGCTCCATCGAGATCATCATCCGCGAGCTCTGCGCCGCAGCGTCCGAGGGACGCGGCACGCGCAAGGACGCGTCGCCCGAGGAGATGGGCGCCGCCGCCGTCATGGCCGGTGCCGAGGCGCCGAACGCGCCCCGCGCACCGCGTCGTTCGAGCCGCAGCCAGTTCCGCGCGGACGGCCGTTCGGCCGGCGCGTCGACCGGTGGCGAGCCCGCCGCGACGCCGAACGCCTGAGTCCGGCACGAAGCCGGTCCCCCGAAGCAACACCCACACGAGGTGACAGCATGACCACCGCCAACATCAATTCGAAGGACGTCATGGCCCTGCGCGAGCGCACCGGCCTTGGCATGATGGACTGCAAGGCCGCCCTGATCGAGAGCAACGGCGACATGGCCGCCGCCGAGCAGAAGCTCCGCGAGAAGCTCAAGGGCAAGATGGACACCCGCACCGACCGCGCTGCGGGCGAGGGCTGCGTGGCCGTCGCGATCGCCGGAAACAAGGCCGCGATCGTCGAGGTGCGCGCCGAGACCGACTTCACCGCCCGGAACCCCGAGTTCCGGTCGATGGCCGACGCCGTGGCGAAGCTCGCCGCGACGGGCGCCGCCGGCGCGGCGGTCGCGACCGATGCGATCAAGAAGCTGGTCGACGACCTGCGCATCAAGACGGGCGAGAACCTGTCCTTCGCCGGCGGCACCGTCGTCGAGGGCCCGGGCTTCGCGTCCTACATCCACCACGACGGCAAGAAGGGTGCGCTGATCGTCTTCAGCGGCAGCATCCCGGCCGACATCGGCACGGGCATCTGCCAGCACATCGTGGCGACCACCCCGCCGCCGGTCGCCGTGGACGACAAGGGCGTCCCGGCCGACCTCGTCAAGGCGAAGCAGGACGAGGCGGTCGCCGAGGCCAAGGCCAGCGGCAAGCCCGAGCAGATCGCCCAGAAGATGGCCGAGGGCAAGATGCGCAAGTACTTCGAGGAGGTCACCCTCCTCGGCCAGAAGTACGTGCGCGACGACAAGAAGGCGGTCAAGGAGATCCTGCCCGCCGGTGCCCAGGTCCTGGGCTTCACGCGCGTGACCGTCGGCCAGCACTGAGCCGCGGCATCAGCAGCAAATACCGGAGGCGCGGCTTGCGGGCCGCGCCTCCGTGCTTTTTGCGTTGATTGGTCCGCCCGCCCGCGCGCGCCGGCCGCGAGCGTCAGTCCTCGCCGCGCGCCGGCGGCGAGGCGGGCTTCGCCTTGCTGCCGCCACCCGAACTGCCGGTCGACTTCGCGGGTGTCTCGTCGTCGTCCGCGTCCGCGGGCTTGGCGGACTTGCCGCCCTTGGCGGGCGCCTTGCCGGCCGAGGCGGGCTTGTCGTCCTTGGGCATCACGTCGATCGCCACCGGGCAGTGGTCGCTGGCGTAGCCCGCGGGCACCTTCTCCTTTTCGGGGTCGTCCTGCCATCGGTAGGTGCTCTCGGCGTGCATGGTCGAGAGCACGAAGAACCCGCGGTCCACCGCGTCGGCGGCCATGCCCGGGGACATGAAGATGAAGTCGATCGCGCGGCCCGAGTCGTGCGTGGTGTACAGGTCCTTCGTGTTGCCGGACTTCGTTCCGCGGAAGTCGTAGGCCGTGCGCATGCCGCCCTCGGCGAAGGCCTTCGCGGCCTTCTGCGTCGGCGTCGCGTTGAAGTCGCCCATCACCACCACGTTCGCCTCGGGGTTCTTGGCCAGCTCGTCCTTCACGAACTGGACGATCTGCAGCGCCTCGCTCTCGCGCTGGTACTCGAACTCCTTGCCGCCGGCCTTCAGGTGCACGCTGTAGACGGTCAGCGGGTAGCCGTTGACGTCGATCTCCAGCTTCAGCGGCGAGCGCTGGAACTTCTGGCCCTGGTCGGGCTTCTTCTTCGCCCAGCCCTCGCCCTCGCGCTTGGCATCCATGTCCGAGAGGTCCTCGGCCACGAACGTGGCGTGCGCCTTGATCGGGAAGCGGCTCAGGCAGGCCTGCTCGACGCCGCGGTAGTAGCCCACGTCCTCGCTGTAGACGTGGTCGTAGCCAAGGCCCTTCAGGTAGGTGTCGCGGAACCAGGTCAGGGCCTCCAGGCTCTCGACCTCCTCGATGCACAGGACGTCCGCATCCAGCTTGCGGATCATGTCCGCGATCGCCTGGACGCGCGTCGGCTTGGTGATCATCTTCACGTCGTCGTACTCGCCGGAGAGGCTCGGGTCGTCCTTGTCGTCGAAGAGGTTCTCGACGTTGTAGGCCGCGACGCGGATGGCGCCCGTCTGCTTCGCGGGCGCCTTCTCGACGCCGTACCAGTAGCCGGCGGGGCGCGGAGCCTTCTTCTCGGCGGGCTTCTTGTCGCCGGCGGTACCGGACGAGGAGCCCTGCTGCTTGGTGCCCTGGCCCGTGGGCGGCGGCGCGGCGCCCGCGGGCGCGCCCTGCGGCGGTGCGGCCAGGAGCAGCGTGAGCGAGGCGGCGGCGCCGCCGAGGAACAGCGTGGCATGGACGGGAATCATGCGCGCAGTGTAAGCACGGCCCGGGGCATCCCTATCATCGGGCGATGCCGCGCACCCAGCCATCCAGCAGCTCCCGCTTCCGTGCGTACCTGGCGCGGTTCGCCGAGCAGCGCAACCGCGCCAGGCGAGAGCAGTTGGCCGTCAGCTGGCACGGCACGGAACGCAGCAAGAAGCGGTCGCGCTCGTTCTGGACGCTGTTCCGCGCATTCCTGCGCCTGGCATATCCCTACCGGTTCAGGATCGCGTTCTCGCTGGGAACGGTCACGGTGGCCACGCTGCTGGGGCTGGTCTCGCCCGCGGCCACCAAGGTCGTGATCGACAACGTGCTGGGCAACACGCCGCTCGAGGGCTCGTGGGCCGCGCCGCTCGGCCGGCTGGCGGACAACCGCACCGCGCTCCTGGGCTGGCTGGCGGGGATCGTCGTCTCGATCAGCCTGGCATCCACCGTGGTCAGCATCCTGGGCCGCTACCAGGCCACGCGCACGGTGAAGCTGCTGCAGACCGCGATGCGCCGGCGGACGTTCCAGCACGCCATGCAGCTGCCGCTCCACCGCGTCCAGAACCTGCGCTCGGGCGGCGTCAGCGCGATCATCCGCGAGGACGCCGGCGGCGTGGCGGAGCTCTGCTTCGCGATGCTCTACAACCCGTGGCGCGCGGTGATCCAGCTGGTGGGCATCCTGACCATCCTGGCATTCACCGACTGGCGGCTGCTGCTGGGCGCGTTCCTGCTGTTCCCGGCGGTGGTGCTGACGCACCGAACCTGGATCGGGCGCCTGCGTCCCCTCTACCGCGACGTGCGCCAGCAGGTGGCCGAGGTCGACGCCACCGCCACCGAGGCGTTCAGCGGCATCCGCGTGGTGCGCGGATTCGCGCGGCCGAAATTCGAGGGCATCCGGCACGGAACGGGCCTGGACCTGCTGGCGCGGCAGGAGATCCTGACCTGGTGGTGGAGCCGCGGCATCGAGCTGGCGTGGCAGCTCCTGATCCCGATCGCGAGCGCGGGCCTGCTCTGGTACGGCGGCACGCAGGTGCTGGCCGGACGCATCACGACGGGCGAACTGATCATGTTCCTCACGTACCTGGTGATGCTGCTCGCCCCCATCGAGAACCTGGCCCAGAGCGCGACCGGGCTGCAGACGAACCTGGCCGGCCTGGACCGCACGCTCGACTTCCTGTCCGAGCCCGGCGACATGCCGGACCGCCCCGGCGCGATCCGCCTGGCACGCGCGGACGTCGCGGGCGCGGTCACCGTCGAGGACGTCCGCTACGGCTACCCCGGCCGCCCCGAGGAGGTGCTGCGCGGCGTCGCGTTCACGACGCAGCCTGGCGAGATGACCGCGTTCGTGGGCAGCAGCGGCGCCGGCAAGACCACGCTCTGCAACCTGATCGCGCGCTTCTTCGACCCGACGTCGGGCCGCATCCTGCTGGACGGGCGCGACCTGCGCGACGTCGAGCTGGCCAGCTACCGCCGGCTGCTGGGCATCGTCGAGCAGGACGTGTTCCTCTTCGACGGCAGCATCGCCGACAACATCCGCTACGCCGACCCCGGCGCCGGCGACGACCGCGTCCGCTGGGCGGCCGAGATGGCGCATGCGTCCGAGTTCATCGAGAAGATGCCCGAGGGCTACGCGACGGCGATCGGCGAGCGCGGCGTGAAGCTCTCCGGCGGCCAGCGGCAGCGCATCGCGATCGCGCGCGCCCTGCTGGCTGACCCGCGCATCCTGATCCTGGACGAGGCCACCAGCAACCTGGACACCGAGAGCGAGCGCGCGATCCAAGCGGCGCTGGTCGGCCTGATGCAGGGCCGCACCAGCTTCGTGATCGCGCACCGGCTGAGCACGATCATGCATGCGGACCGGATCGTGGTGCTGAAGGACGGCATGATCGCCGAGATGGGCACGCACGAGGAGCTGATGGAGCGCAGCGGGCACTACCGCCAGATGGTGCTGGTGCAGACGGCGCCGCCGGTGGCACCGAAGGCTGCGACGGCACGGGCGTGAAATTGTGTTCGGGATAACCCGGGGTGGTTTTTGAGGCGGGGCGCGCGAGGCACCTGGTCGCCATGCGTAAGGCACCTGGTCGCCATGCGCGCGGACCAGAGGGGGCCTCAGTCGCTCAGACACTTCCCCGCCGGCGCAATGGCGCCGGCGGGGACAACTCGCTTGATGAGGCCCCCTCCGGTCCGTGCTCGGCTCTGG
>JBEIFT010000079.1:0-10621 GCA_040382255.1 Phycisphaeraceae bacterium | reverse complement strand
CCCAACGTCGCCGGCCCCCGCCGCCCCAGCGCCGGCTCCCGCCCCCGCGGCTCCCACGCCCACCACATGATGCGTTTCCGCGCACCCATCCTCGCCCTGATCGCCTGCGGCGCCGCGTTCGCGGCCGCCTGCGACTCCACGCCCACCGCGCCCGGCGAGTCGGTGCCCGGCTACGCCATGCGCGACCGCTACCCGAAGCAGTACCGCACGGTCGCGGTCGTCCTCTTCAAGAACGAGACCTACGACCGCCCGCTGAACGGCGAACTGACCGAGGCGCTCATCAAGGAGATCCAGTCGGTCACGCCGTACCGGATCTCGAACGACGCCCGCGCCGACACCGTCCTGCGCGGCACCGTCCGCAAGCGCACGCTGCGCGAGCTCAGCAAGAGCCGCGGCACCGGCCTCAGCGAGGAAGTCCTCTACGAGGTCACCGTCGACTGGGAATGGGTCGACCAGCGCACCGGCAAGCCCATCGTCGCCCGCAACGGCTTCCTGGGCAGCGCCGTGTTCGTGCCCAGCCGTCCGTCCTCGGAACCCACCGAGATCGGGCGCTTCGCGGTGGTGCAGAACCTGGCCACCGACATCGTCGCCAACTTCCAGGCCAACTGGTGACCGAACCGACCCCCTCCCCACGACCGTACGACCACCGGCGCGCACCGCGCCCCGCAAGGACCACCATGCGTTCCACTCCCGGCAACGACCCGATCACGCCCACGCTCGCGAAGCACATGGCCGACGACCAGCGCGGCAACCGCCCCGAACCGCGCGGCGGGGGCGGCGGCCAGCAGCCGCAGCTGCCGCGCCGCGGCGGCGGCGCGCTCACGTGGGTCATGCTGGCGGCGCTGCTGGCGCTGATCTACGTGATGCTCACGTACAGCTCGTCGCCCGGGCTGCGCCTCAGCTGGGGCGAGCTGATGAACTACTGCGCCGAGGGCAAGCTGGTCAACAAGATCGAGATCAACGAGAGCCAGGCCGTCGCGAAGGTCCGCGACGTGCCCGGCATGACCGGCGAGGGCGCGAAGACCGGCACCCCCGCCGAGGCCGAGGGCAAGGCGCTCACCGTCGTCACCGTCGCGCTCGACCCGCGCGCGATGGACACGTACTACAAGGAACTGAACGACAGGAAGTACCCCTACGAGGTCAACGTCAGCTCCAGCGTCATCGGCCAGCTGTTCATGATGCTGATCGGGCCGCTGATCATCCTGGGCGTGATCTGGTTCGTGATCTCGCGCTCCATGCGCGGCGCGGGCGGCGGCCCCGGCGGCATGCTGGGCAGCTTCGGCAAGAGCCGGCACCGCGTCCAGACCAAGGAGAGCGTGAACGTCACGTTCGCCGACGTCGCGGGCATCGACGAGGCGAAGGAAGAGGTCACGGAGCTCGTCGAGTTCCTCAAGAACCCCAAGCGCTTCCAGAAGCTGGGCGGGCGCATCCCGCGCGGCGTGCTGCTGGAGGGCCCGCCGGGATGCGGCAAGACGCTGCTGGCCAAGGCGATCGCCGGCGAGGCGGACGTGCCGTTCTTCTCGATCAGCGGCTCGGACTTCGTCGAGATGTTCGTGGGCGTCGGCGCCAGCCGCGTCCGCGACCTCTTCAAGCAGGCGAAGGAGAACTCGCCCTGCATCATCTTCCTGGACGAGATCGACGCCGTCGGCCGGCGACGCGGCGGCGGCTTCAACAACGGCGGCCACGACGAGCGCGAGCAGACGCTCAACGCGATCCTGGTCGAGATGGACGGCTTCGAGGCAAGCGACCAGGTGATCGTGATCGCCGCCACCAACCGCGCCGACGTGCTGGACCCCGCCCTCACCCGCCCCGGCCGCTTCGACCGCGTGGTCGGCGTCAGCCTGCCGGACGTCGTCGGGCGCCGGCAGATCCTGGGCGTGCACTCCAAGAAGGTCAAGATGGGCGCCGACGTCGACCTGGACCGCCTGGCGCGCGCCACGCCGATGTTCAGCGGCGCCGACCTGGCCGCCGTCATCAACGAGGCCGCGATCATCGCGACGATGGCGGACAAGGAAGTCATCGAGATGAACGACCTCGAGGAGGCCCGCGACAAGGTCCGCTACGGCCGCGCCAAGAAGAGCCGCAAGATCGAGGAGCAGGAGCGCGTGGCCACCGCGTACCACGAGGCCGGCCACACCGTGGTGCAGATCCTGATGCCGAACGCCGACCCGCTGCACAAGGTGACGATCATCCCGCGCGGACAGGCCATGGGCACCACCTTCAGCCTGCCCGAGAAGGACCGCTACGGCTACGGCCGCAAGTTCTGCGAGGCGACCATGCGCGTCCTGTGCGCCGGGCGCATCGCCGAGGCGAAGAAGACCGGCGACGTCTCGAGCGGCGCGGGCATGGACATCAAGATGGTGACCCGCATCGCGCGCGCCATGATCCTGGAATGGGGCATGAGCGACCGGCTGGGCTTCGTCAGCTACAAGGGCGAGGACAGCCGCGAGGCCTTCATCCCCGAGAAGGACTACTCGCCGGAGACCGCGCACCTGATCGACGAGGAGATCCGCCACCTGGCCGACGGCGCCTTCGCCGATGCCGCGCGCATGGTCGACCAGCACTGGGACGAGGTCGTGCGCGTCGCCGAGGCGCTCCTGAAGTACGAGACGCTGAGCCGCGACGACGTCGAGCGCGTGATGCGCGGCGAGCCGCCTGCGAAGCCCACCGTGGCCGACCTGCTGGGCGCCGAGATGCCGAAGCCCGCCCTGCCCGCGGCACCCGCCGCAGCCAAGCCGGACGAGCCGCCCGCGGGCGCGCTGCCCAGCCCGGCCTGAGCCCGGACCGTCATCCCGCGATCGAGGCCACCCGTTCCGCCTGCGCACCCCGCAGGCGGAACGTCTTTTGCGGCTGTGCCTGCCCCGACTCCAGCACGACCGCGCGCGCCGGGATCCCGCACGCCGCCGCCAGCAGCGCGGCGATCGCCTCGTTGGCCCGCCCACCCTCGGGCGGCGCGGCCACGCGCACCTTCAGCCGGTCGCCAAGCGGCCCCGCGATCGCGTCGCGGCTGGCACCCGGAACCGCCTTCACGCGGACCACGCAGTCCGCGCCGTCCAGCGCCATCCACGCCGGCAGCGCGCTCACGCGCCCTCCTCGCCAAGCGTGCGCTTGCGGCGCAGCAGGTGGTGGTAGTGCTGCGCGAAGCGGTGAGCCTCGTCGCGGATCGACTGGCAGAGCCGCAGCCCGGCGTTGTTCCGCGCCAGCCGGATCGGCTCGCTCTCGCGCTGCACGTAGATGAGCTCCTCCTTCTTGGCCAGGCTGATCACCATCGGAGGCTGGATGCGAAGCTGCTCGAATGCCTCGAGTGCCGCATGCAGCTGGCCCAGGCCGCCGTCGATGAGGATCACGTCCGGGTACAGCTCGTCGCCCTCGCCGGCCTCGCGGTAGCGGCGGCTGACCACCTCGCGGATCGAGCGGTAGTCGTCGTTCTGCGCGCTCTCGATGCGGTACCGGCGGTAGCCGTCCTTGAACGGCCGCCCGTCGACGAAGCACACCTTGCTGCCCACGGTCTCGACGCCGCCCAAGTGCGCGATGTCGATCGCCTCCATGCAGCGGACGGGCTTCTCCAGGCCCAGCGTCCGCTGCAGGCTGCGCGCACCGACCATGGGGTCGCCGCTGAACACGGTCACCTCGGGCTGCCAGTCGTACTCGGCCCCCGACCGCGTCTCGCGGTCGTCCAGCTTGCGCAGCGCATGGACCTGGTCGCGCAGCACGGCGGCGTCCTCGAAGCGCCGCTCCGCGCTGGCCTTCGCCATCTCTTCCTCCATCTCGCGCACCATCGCGCTGCGCTTGGAGCCGAGGAACCTCACGAACCGGTCGATGTCCTCGCGGTAACGCTGCCTGCCGATCATGTTGGCGCACGGCGCAGTGCACTGGCCGATCGAGTGCAGCAGGCACGGCCGGAAGCGGCGGTTCGCCGGATCGTCCGACCTGATGTCCAGTTCGCACGTGCGGAAGCGGAACACGCGCTGCATCAGCGTCACGGCCGTGCGCAGCGCGTGCACGCTGGTGAACGGGCCGAACACGCGCGCGCCGCGGTAGCGCTCGTCGGCGGGGTTGCGGGTCACGAACACCGCGGGAAACTCGTCGCGCAGCGTGACCACCAGGTACGGGAACGTCTTGTCGTCGCGCAGCAGTTCGTTGAAGCGCGGGTGGATGTCCTTGACCAGCCGCGCCTCGAGCAGCAGCGCTTCCCACTCGGCCTCGCAGTGAAGCACGTCGAAATCGACGACCACGTCCAGCATCGGCTGCTTGCGGGCGCCCAGGTCGGCGCTGGGCACGAAGTAGCTGCCCACCCGGTCGGGCAGGCAGGACGCCTTGCCCACGTAGAGGATCCGTCCCTCGGCGTCCTTCATCAGGTACACGCCCGGGACCTTCGGCAGGCCGCGGGCCTTCTCGCCAAGACGGGCCAGCCGGTCGGCCCGATTCTCCCCCCTGGGCACGTCCGGAACGCCCCCCGGGACCGCCACCGGGTCCGGTACGGCCGGGGACGGGGGGTTGTCGGGACCTTCGGGCGGCATCTGGGCAAATCCTACGAACCCCGGGGCGATCGACGGCGGTACACTTCGCCCATCGGGTGCCTGTCGCGCCCGGTACACAGACCACCCCTTTACGGAGACACCACCATGAAGTTTGGCATCCTCGCTGCCGGCCTCTGCGCCGCCCTGTTCATGACCGCCTGCGACACCACCGAGAAGCAGAACACCTCGGCCGGCGCCGTCAGCGGCAAGAGCGCCTGCTGCGCCGACTCCAAGACCGCCGATGCCAAGTGCAGCGGCGACGCCAAGACCTGCACCAAGACCGACTGCGCCGCGAAGGACGCGGCCAAGACCGTCGCCCCCGGCGCGGTCAGCGGTCAGAAGGAAGGCGGCTGCTGCCAGATGAAGGCCGGCGCCTGCCCGGCCACCGGCACCTGCCCGGCCATGGGCGCCACCACGAAGGGCTGAGCCCCTCGTCCGTCCGAATCTCCCGCGGACCCGCCCTCGCCGGCGGGTCCGCGCGCTTTTTCCGCGGGTAGCCTCCGCGCCCGATGACGAACGTCCTCCTGCGCGGCGGCCGGGTGATCTGCCCGGCCTCGGAACTCGACGCCACCGCCGACCTGCTGGTCGCCGACGGCCGCATCGCCGCCGTCAGCACGAAGCGCGGGGAACTGGGCGTGCCGGGCATCGAGTGCATCGACTGCGAGGGGCACGTCGTCGCGCCGGGCCTCATCGATCCGCACGTCCACCTGCGCGAGCCGGGCGGCGAGGCGAAGGAGACGATCGCGACCGGCGTCGCCGCCGCCGTCGCGGGCGGCTTCACGTCGGTCTGCTGCATGCCGAACACGAGTCCGTGCCTGGACTCGCCGCCGCTGGTCGAGTTCGTCCGCCTGCGTGCGCGCGAGGCGAACCTGGCGCGCGTCTTCGTGGCGGCGGCAGCCACGGTCGGCCGCAAGGGCGAGCAACTGGCGCCCCTGGCCGCGATGGGGCAGGCCGGCGCCGTGGCCTTCAGCGACGACGGCGACGGCATCGCGAGCGCGCAGATGATGCTGCGCGTGCTGCAGATGTGCAAGGCGGTCGGCCGCCCCTTCATGCAGCACTGCCAGGAGCCCACGCTCACGCAGGGTGCCGCGATGAACGCCGGTCCGCTGCAGGCGAAGCTGGGCCTGGGCGGATGGCCCGCGATCGCCGAGGAGCTGATGCTGGAGCGCGACGTGATGCTGAACCGCGGCGTCGGCGCGCGCTACCACGCGCAGCACCTCTCGGCCGCCGGCAGCGCCGAGATCATCCGCCGCGCGCGTGCCGCGGGCCAGCCCGTCAGCGGCGAGGCGTCCCCGCACCACCTGCTGCTGACCGACGAGGCCTGCGACGGCTACAACACCGAGGCGAAGATGAACCCCCCGCTGCGCACCGCCAAGGACGTGCAGGCGCTGCGCGAGGCGGTCGCCGACGGCACGATCGACGTCCTGGCCACCGACCACGCGCCGCACACCGCCGCCGAGAAGGCGCGCGACTTCGCGAACGCCCCGTTCGGCATCGTCGGCCTGGAGACCGCCCTGCCCCTCTATGCCGAGGCGCTCGTCGCCACGGGCGCGATCGGCTGGCCAAGGCTCATCGCCCTCCTCACCATCCAGCCCGCCCGCCTGCTGGGACTCGACGGCACGGGCCTCGGCACGCTGCGCGTCGGCGCAGCCGCCGACATCACCGTCATCGACCCCGCCGCCGCGTGGACCATCGATCCCGCCGAGTTCCGCTCGCGCAGCCGCAACACGCCGTTCGCCGGGCGCCGCGTCACGGGTCGGGCCGTGCGGACGTTCGTCGGCGGGCGGCAGGTGTTCCAGCACGCAGGCGCGTGAGGCCGCGATGCAGGCACGCGGCCACCACGGCCGATGACGGCACGGGGCCCCGGCCCACGTCGCCGGCTCAGGCCGCGCTCTTCTCGGTGACGTCCTTCGCGATGCCCAGCTGCACCAGGCGCTCGATCGGGCGGTGCGGCTTCTTCGACTCCTCGGCCAGGTCCTTTGCGGCCTGCGCGTCCGGGTAGAGCGGGAAGAGCAGCGCCTTCACGTTGGCCCAGATGCCGCCCACGCCGCCGAAGGTGTAGTCCACGGCGCTCGGCTCGTAGCCGCAGTGCACCATGCAGTTCTGGCACTTGGGGTTGCCGCTCTTCACGCCGTACTGCTCCCACTTGGTCTCCTCGATCAGCTCCTTGAAGCTGTCGTAGTAGCCCTCCTGCAGCAGGTAGCACGGCTTCTGCCAGCCGAACACGTTGTAGGCCGGGCTGCCCCAGGGCGTGCACTCGAAGTCGCGCTTGCCCATGAGGAACTCCAGGAAGAGCGGGCTCATGTTGAACTTCCAGCTCTTCTTGCGGTTCGAGAGGATCATCCCGAACAGGTGGTTCGTCTTGCGGCGGCCCAGGAAGTTCTGCTGGTCGGGCGCCTTGTCGTAGGCATAGCCCGGGGAGACCATCATGCCCTCGACGCCGGTGGCCATCATCTCGTCGAAGAAGCCGCGGACCGAAGCCGGGTCGGCGCCGTCGAACAGCGTGGTGTTCGTCGTCACGCGGAAGCCCATCTTCACCGCCAGGCGGATGCCCTCCATCGCCTTCTGGAACGTGCCCTCGCGGCAGACCGCGAAGTCATGGTGCTCTTCCTGGCCGTCCATGTGGACGCTGAAGCTCAGGTACTTGCTGGGCTTGAAGGTGCCCTGCTCCAGGCGCTCCTTCAGGAGCAGCGCATTGGTGCAGAGGTAGATGTACTTCTTGCGCGCGACCAGGGCCTCGACCAGCTCCTTGATCTGCGGGTGCAGGAGCGGCTCGCCGCCGGGGATGCTCACCATCGGGGCGCCGCACTCGTCGACGGCCTTCAGGCAGTCCTCGACCGAGAGGTTCTGCTTCAGGATGTGCGGCGGGTACTGGATCTTGCCGCAGCCCGCGCACGCCAGGTTGCAGCGGAAGAGCGGCTCCAGCATCAGCACCAGCGGGTAGTGCTTGCGCCCACGGAGCTTCTGTCCGAGAACGTACGACGCGACGGTCCACATCTGCGAAATCGGCACTGCCATGGGAGTCTTCCGTGGAAATCTGGCTGCTGGGGCTCGAACCCGGGCGATCCGGGCGCGGGGTGGGATCGTAGCACGGACGCCATGGCAGCCATTCCCTTGACCGGCTCGCTTCCGTTCGGCCCCCGACCCGCCACCCCACCGGGTTCCGGCCTCATGGACGCGGTCAAGGGAGGCTTCCTCGAAGCGGCGAATGCCCGCCGGGAAGCCCCCAATTCGGCCAGTAGGATCGGGTCCGGGGCGGCGAAGGGAGCCGCCGTGTCCCGCATGCCGCTCGCCGACCGCTCCGACGAAGCCCTGATGACGGCCTACCTGGCCGGCGACCGCTCGGCGTTCGTCGAACTGGTCGAGCGGTACCGCACCGAGCTGCATACGTTCCTGGCGCGCTTCCTCGGCTCGGCCACCGCCGCGGACGACGTCTTCCAGGAGACGTTCCTCCAGGTGCACCTGAGCGGGCACACGTTCGACCAGGACCGCAACTTCAAGCCCTGGCTCTTCACGATCGCCGCCAACAAGGCGCGCGATTGGCACCGCCGGCAGAAGCGCCGCAGGGCCGCGAGCCTGGACGCCCCGGTCGGCTCCGACGCCGACGGCGCGCGGCTCGTGGACCTGATCGAGGCCGAGTCCGTGGCGCCCGGTGCGCCCGTCGAGGCCGCCGAGGTCCGCCAGCAGGTGAAGGACGTCGTCGACGCCCTGCCCGCGCACTACCGCGAGATCCTGCTCCTGAACTATTTCCAGCGCATGAGCTACGGGCAGATCGCCGATTCACTGGGCATCCCGCTCGGCACGGTCAAGAGCCGCCTGCATGCCGCGGTCGCGGCGTTCGCGGAGCGGTGGCGAACGACGCAGGCACGCAGCGCCGACGGCGCGCAGGCACGCACGAAGCACACGAAGGGCACGACGAAGGAGAACGGCCGATGACGGATCCCGCCGACGAGGTCCCCTCCACGGAGCTGAGCGCCACGGACGCGCGCATCCTGGACTTCCTGGCCGAGCATGGCTTCGATGCCTCGCGCATCGACCAGCTGCCGGCCGACGATCGCCCGCGCGCGCTGGCCATCATCGGCCAGATGGACGTGCTGGACCGCTACCCGGTGGACCCGCCGCACGAGAGCATCGTGGACGCGACGCTCGCGCGCATCGACCGCCACGAAGAGCAGCGCAACGCCGCGATGCGGATCGGCGCGACCCGCTGGCGCCCGCGCGTCCGGCTGGCCGATGTCGTGGGCATCGCCGCCCTGCTGCTGGTCGCCACCGGCGTGGCGCTCCCCATGCTCACGCAGCTGCGCGCGCAGAGCCTCAGCGCGGTCTGCGCCAGCAACCTGCGCTCGCTTGGCGGTGCGCTGGCCCACTACGCGAACGAGAACGGCGGCGCGATGCCCGCGATGGCCGGCATCGGCGGCGGGCTGTTCGGCGACTCGACCCCGGTGCCCCCCACCGCCACCGCGCCCGCGACGACCCCGCAGCAGGCGATGCGCCAGGCCGCCGAGCGCGCGGCCATGATCCGCGCGCTGAACGCGGTGCGTGGCGGCGTCACCGTGACCGTCATCCCCAACTGGGGCACGTTCCAGCACAGCGCGAACCTGGCGCTGCTGGTCTCGAAGGGCTACGCCGACGTCCACGCGCTGCGCTGCCCCGGCTGCGCCGCGGGTGCGGCATGCTTCGCGTACCGCGTGCCCGCCCAGGGCGCGCGCTTCCAGCTGGACACACCGCACCGCATGGTCGTCGTGTCGGACGCCAACCCGGTCATCGAGCTGCGCCGCAACGGGCAGAAGATCGACCGCAGCGTGCTGAGTTCGCGCAACCACGGCGAGAGCGGGCAGAACCTCCTGTTCTGTGACGCCGCCGTCGAGTGGCGGACGTCGCCGATCCTGACCGACTCGCCCTCCAAGGTGATCGACAACATCTGGCTGCCCCGCGGCGACGACGGCACGGAACGCGCCGACCTGCGGGTCCGCCCGAAGGACCCGAACGACACGTTCGTCTCGCAGTGACCGGTGGATACGGTCAATAACCGCCCCGACCGGCCCTGCCGGCGGGGCGGTTTGCCTTGCGGGAAGGCCGGGGTTCGGCTATCCTTCGCGATTCTCCGCCCGGCCGACCCGGGCACAGCCACCACGGAACACGCCATGCCGAAGCAAAAGTCCCACCGCGGCCTGCTCAAGCGCATCAAGCTCACCAAGACGGGCAAGGTCCGCTTCAAGGCGCCCAACAGCCGCCACATCAAGAGCAACAAGACCGGCGAACAGGTCCAGTCCTACCGCAAGTCGCGCTACGCGCGCAGCGGCGACCTGCGCTACCTGAAGAAGCTGCTCAACCGCGGCCTGCGCTCCGAGGAGCGCTCGGTTGCCGACGAGAAGGCCCGCGAAGCCGCCAAGGCCGCGAAGTAATCGATTCACCCAACGGTCCTGCCGGCGTTCGGCAGGACCCACGCATCGTCCGTCGGGACCAAAGCGCCGCCTGAGCGGCCTCCGCCGGACACGACACTGAGGAGTCCCCCACCATGCCACGCGCACGCAAGGGTGCAGCCCGCACGCAGGCCCGCCGCAAGCTTCTCCGCGAAGCCCGCGGTTACTTCGGCACCAAGAGCCGCCTGAAGCAGCAGGCCAAGGTCGCGCTGATGCGCGCCGGCCGCAATGCCTGGCGCCACCGCCGCCTCCGCCGCCGCAACTACCGCCAGCTCTGGATCACCCGCATCACCGCGGCGTGCCGGATGCGCGGCTTCAAGTACAGCCTCATGATCAACGGCCTGCAGCGCGCCAACTGCCTGCTGAACCGCAAGATGCTCAGCGAGATCGCGATCCACGACCCGGCGACGTTCGACGTCCTGGTCGAGACCGCGCGCAAGCACTCGTCGGTCCAGCACGCGAAGGCCGCGTAAGACCGGCAACGGTACGACGGAAACACCCGCGCCCCGCGAGCGATCGCGGGGCGCGGTGCTTTTGAGGCGTGGCGAAATGGTGTCCGGGGTAGCCCTGTACCGATTTCCTGGGCTTGAAGGCGGTGCGCGGTCACCGCGCCCTCCGCGAGCCTTGGCCCCCTCCTCCGCGAACTTCCTCGCTCCACCAGGTTCCGCTCGTCATCGT
>JBEIFT010000078.1:0-10747 GCA_040382255.1 Phycisphaeraceae bacterium | reverse complement strand
GCGCGCGGGTGCGGTGCGGGCATGCGCGGCGGACGGCACCGTCCTGCGGCTGGCGGCCATCCGCGGCAGCGCATGGTCGGCGGCGCTGGCAGCGGTCCGCGGCGTGCCGGTGCCGGGCATGGAGCGCACCCGCGGGACGATCGGCGACCACGCGCAGGCGACGGCCGATTTCCGGCAGCACTACTACGGCCTGCGTGGACGGGTGTCCGACGTGCCCAACGCGACCCTCCGAACGGGCGAGCATGCGCTCGTCACGGTCGGCGCGATCGACGCCGCCGCCTGCACCTGGGGCCGCACGGCGGTTCGGCTCCACGGCCGCGCGTTCCTGGCGCCGGTCGTCCGCGCAGCGGCGATCACGGGCGACCCTGTGCTGGGCCCGTGGCTGCAGGCACGGCGGGGCCCGAAGGTCCTGGTGGCGACCCAGACGCGCGCAGTCGAGGCGTTCGTCGATGCGGCGGGCGCGTTCCTGCCGTCGACGCCGGTGATCACGGTGAAGCCGCGGCGTACCGCGGACCTCTGGCGCGTCGGCGCCGCGCTCCTGGCCCCCAGCATGGCCGCACTTGCCTGGCAGCGCCACGGCGGTGCGGCGCTCTCGCCGGGTGCGCTGCGCGTCTCGGCGCGCCAGCTGATGGAACTGCCGGCGCCCGGCGATGCACGTGCCTGGGCCCGCGGTGCGTCTGCACTGCGCGAATGGCAGCGGGAGCCGGGCTCGACGGACGCCGCGGCCCGGTTCGCCGCACGGATGTGCGATGCGTACGGGGTGCCGGCCGACGTGCGCGACGGGCTGGTCGCATGGTGGCAGTTGGCGATCGGGCCGAAGCGGGCGCAAGCGGGCGCCGGGCGCCGCTAGACTCGGCCGCGCGCCCGGAGCGGCGCCAAGGAGACCGACGGCAGGATGCCCATCATCGTCCAGAAGTTCGGCGGCACCAGCGTGGCCGATCCCGCGCGGATCATGCGCTGTGCCCAGCGTGTGGTGGACGCGCGACGCGCTGGGAACGACGTGGTCGTGGTCGTGAGCGCGATGGGCCACACGACCGACGAACTGATCGACCTGGCTGGCCGCATCACGCCGAGCCCCAGCCCGCGCGAGATGGACATGCTGATGGCGACCGGCGAGCAGGTCTCGGTGGCGCTGATGGCGATGGCGCTGCACAGCCTGGGCTGCGACGCCGTCAGCATGACCGGCGGCCAGGCCGGCATGGAGACCGACGGCGCGCACCGCAAGGCGCGAATCACGCACATCGGAGGCACCGCGCTCCACACGGCGCTGCGTGCCGGCGCGATCCCGGTCGTCTGCGGGTTCCAGGGCGTCGGCCCGGACGGCGCGATCACGACGCTGGGCCGCGGCGGCAGCGACACGACCGCGGTCGCGTTGGCGTCCGCGCTGGACGTCGCCGCGGACGGCGGTGCGTGCGAGATCTTCACGGACGTGGACGGGGTCTACACCGCGGACCCGCGGGTCGTGCCGACCGCCACCAAGCTGCGCCACATCAGCTACGAGGAGATGCTGGAACTGGCGGCGCTCGGTGCCGCCGTCATGCACCCGCGCGCCGTGCTGTTCGGCGAGAAGTTCGGCGTGCCCATCCACGTGCGCCATAGCCAGAAGCCGGATGAGGGCACGCTGATCGTGCCCGAGGAGCAGATCATGGAAGACATCGTCGTCGTCGGTTGCGCACTCAAGCCGGACCTGGGACGCATCACCCTCAAGGGGCTGCCGCGGACGGACGGCCTGCAGGCGCTCATCTTCGAGCCGTTGGCCGCCGCGAACATCTCGGTGGACGACATCCTGCAGACCGAGTTCGGCGACACGACGACCATCGCGTTCACCGTGGAGCACGGGGACATCTCCGACGTCAAGGGACTGTGCCAGCGCCTGACGGCCCAGCTGGGGGCAGGCGAGATCGACGTCGAGGTCGGCCTGGCCAAGGTCAGCGCGGTCGGCACGGGCATGAAGAGCCACTCGGGCGTCGCCAGCCGGATGTTCCGGGCGCTGGCCGATGCCGGCATCCGCATCCACAACATCACCACCAGCGAGATCAAGATCAGCTGCATCGTCGACCGGCCACGGGGCGAGGATGCGCTGCGGGTGGTGCACGATGCGTTCGGGCTCTCAAGCGGCGCGGGGGTCACGTCCGCGATGCAGTCGTCGGGCCGTGCACGCCGATGATGGCCGGGTCCGGATCCGCGGTTCCGAGCCGGCTTGGCCGGGACCGTCCCGGTGCGGCAGGCGTCGCCGGGCCCGACCCGCAAGCCATTTCGGGGGGCGGACTTGGGGCACCCCGGTGCATTTTACATAACACACATTATGAGACCTTGAGTGCGTCGTACCCTTTCGGGGTTTCGAGGCCCCTGAACACGCGATGACCGCCAAGCGCCGCACCCCCAGCACCCGATCCGTGGACCAGCCCGCCGCCGAGCGCAGCGCCGTGCCCGCCGTTGCGGCGTCTCCCGGCCTGCGCATCGCCGTGCCGTTGTGCGCCGTCTTCCGCCGCTACCTGAAGTCCGTGGACCTGAAGTACACGAACGAGCGTGCCGACGTGCTGGACGCGATCGTCGCCCTGGACCGACCGTTCGAGGCCGACGAGCTCCAGGCCGCGCTGGCCGCGCGCGGCTGCAACGTCTCCAAGGCGACCGTCTACCGAACCCTGAAGCTGCTGCTGGATGCCGGCATCCTGGCCGAGCTGCTGCTCGACCGGGACCGCACGACGTTCCAGCTGGTCTATGGCAAGCCCCCGACCGACGTCGTCGTGTGCGTGGAATCCGGTGCCCGTGTCGAGTTCACCAACCCGCGCGTGGCGGCCCTGGCGGCCGAGATCTGCCGCGAATTGGGCTGGACCCCCGTGGGCCACCGTTTCCATGTCTACGGCGTGCGCCCCGGGCGCTGACGCCCAAGGTCCGAGAGCCCCGGCGCGACCCCCGGAATCGGCGCCGACGCGCGCAGATTTTGCTCGTGCGGACCCGATATCGGTGCAAGATTCCAGCACTCCCACGGAGATCGCCACCATGCACACGCCCGCCCGTTCGTTCGTCCGCGCACTCGTCGCGAGCGCTGCCGTCGCCGCGCTGGCGCTTCCTGCAATGGCCGGACCCGACGTCGAGGAAGGCAGCCGCGACGCGGGCGCCACGCCGCAGACCGCCAAGCAGGCCAAGGGAAATGCCACGCTCGTCTCGCTGAGCGGCGCGACGGCCGAGGCCTATCTGGTCGGCGACGTCGTGGACATGTTCCTGATCTACGTTTCGAACCCGGCGACCTTCAGCATCACGACCGATGCCAGCACGACGTTCAACCCGATGCTGTGGCTGTTCAAGGTGTCCGCCGACTCCTCCGGCAACTATTCGGGTGGCCTGGCGCTGCTGGCCAACGACAACATGAACAGCACCACCACGGCCGCGAAGCTGTACTTCCCGGTCGGAACCCAGTGGACCGCCGGCGTCTACGCGGTCGCGATCACCGCGAGCGGCGTGAAGCCGTTCGGCCTCGTGCCCCCGACCACCGGTGGCGGGTTCAACCAGGTGGCGCTCTTCAACACCGGCCTGCCGACCGACCTGCTCGGCCCGAGCCAGGCAGGCCTCACGGTGCCGGTGAAGCTGTGGAACGGTGCCGCGGGCAGCGGTTCCGGCAGCTACCGGATGAGCGTGACGGGTTGCACGCTGATCCCGCCCGGATCCGGCACGGCCGTCTGCGGCGACGTCTTCTCGGGCGACTGCTTCGTACCGCATGCCACGACGCGCGGGTGCACCGACCCGACCTGCTGCGCGATCGTGTGCGGCCTGGATGCGCTCTGCTGCACCACGTCCTGGGACGACCTCTGCGCCACGCTGGCGCAGCAGAACTGCCCGCAGTGCACGGCTCCCGTGAACACGTGCCCGGCCGACCTGAACGGCGACGGCGTGGTGAACGGCGGGGACCTGTCGGTGCTCCTGGCGGCATGGGGCGTCTGCCCCTGACCGCGCGTCCGGGGCTCACGGCTTCGGAGCCGCGGCGCCTTCCGGGGGCCCGCCCCTGGCGGCCTGCGCTTCGGCCAGTTCCTGCTCACCCTTCTTCGTCTGCGGGTCGTCCGCGCCGAGCCGCTTCCGCTTGATCGCGAGCGACCGCTCGAGCACGGGGATCGCCTCGTCGTGCTTGCCGTTGCGTGAGAGCACGCGGCCCAGGTTCGTGAGCATTCGGGCCAGCTGGACGTCGTCGTCTGGCATGTTCGCCGACGCGATCTCGACGGCAAGCCGGAAGTCGCGCTCGGCCTCGTCCAGCCGCTTGAGCTGCTCGCGCAAGGTGGCACGGTTGTTGATCGCGCGCGCCCAGTCCAGCCCGGCGCCGTCGATCTGCGTCCACATGTCGATGGACGCGTCGTAAAGCGATGCCGCGTCGTCCAGGTGCCCGCGCTGGCGCTCGGTGGCGGCAAGGTGCTGCAGGGTCATCGCCACCCCGGGCGATGCGGCGCCGCCCGCGACCCCGCGCCGGACGGCAAGCGCCTCGGAGTAGGCCTGGAACGCCGCGTCGTAGTCCTTGACCGCATAGAGCACGCGCCCATGGTTGTGGAGCGAATCGCCCAGCAGGCGCCGGTTCGCCACGGTCGGCGACCGGAGCGCCTCGGCGCGGCGCTCCTGGAGCGCGCGCCCCAGGACGCGGCGCGCGCCATCGTTGTCGCTCATGGCCAGCCGGGCAAGGCCCATGGTCGTCTGCAGCGACGCCAGCACCTCGGGCTGGCGGTCCAGCCGGCTGTCCAGGTTGCCCTCGACCAGCGAAAGGAAGTCGATCGCCTTCAGGTCCGCGCGCCCCTTTCCCTTCTCGGGGTCGATCGCGACGATCGATTGCTCGAACGCGTCCAGCGTGTCGGTGGCCCGGCGGCGCTGCTCCTCGGCGGTGCGGTACAGGAATGCGAAGGTGATCGCGCTGCCGACCACCAGCACCGCGCCCGCGCCAGCCGCGCCCACGCCCCAGCGGTGGCGGCTGACGAACTTGCGGAAGACGTAGCGCGCGCTGGGTGGGCCGGCGGCCACGGGCAGGCTGTCCAGGTGCCGGCGGATGTCCGCGGCCAGCTCGCCGGCCGAGCCGTAGCGGCGCTCGCGGTCCTTCTCCAGGCACTTCAGGCAGATCCAGTCGATGTCGTCGCGCAGCGCGGCACGCAGCGAGGCGGGCGTGGTGCTGCGTGCAGCGGCGATCGTCCCGGCCTGCTCGGGCTGCGCGTCCAGCAGCTCCGAGTAGCGCGCGGACGGCCGAGGCGGCGTCTCCTCCGACAGGATGCGCTGCATCTCGACGAACCCCCTGCCGCGCAGTGCCTTCGGGTCGAACGGCAGCAGGCCCGAGACCAGCTCGTAAAGCGTCGCGCCCAGGGCGTAGACGTCGGAGCGCGTGTCGACGTCGCCCCCCTGCGCCTGCTCGGGGCTCATGTAGTCGGGCGTGCCGATCATCATGCCGCCGATCGTGCGGATCTCCTGGTCGCCCAGGCGCTCGCCCATGGCCTTGGCGATGCCGAAGTCGATGATCTTCGGGAAGTGGCCGCTCTCGGTGCGCGTGCACAGGATGTTGGCGGGCTTCAGGTCGCGGTGGACGACGCCCTTCACGTGCGCGTGCTGGATCGCCTCGGCGACGCGGATGAAGAGCACCAGCCGCTGCCGGAGCGTGAGCCGCTCGCGGTCCGCGAACTTCCCGAGCGGCTCGCCGCGCACGAACTCCATCGCGAAGTATGGGCGGTGGTCGTCGGTGATGCCGGCGTCCAGCACCTTGGCGACGCACGGGTGCTCCATGCGCGCCAGGGCCTGGCGTTCGGCCTCGAAGCGCGCCAGCACTTCCGAGGTGTCCATGCCGGGCTTGACCAGCTTGAGCGCGACGGTGCGGCGCACGGGCTCGCTCTGCTCGGCTTCGTAGACGACGCCGAACCCGCCCTCGCCCAGCATGCGCGTGATCGTGAAGTGGCCGATCGTGGCGCCTTCGTCGAAACGCAGGCCGCGGGGGAACGCCGAGCCACGCTCCGAGCCGCCCGGGGTGCCCACGACGGTGGCGTCGGAATCGATCGGGGCCGCCCGTGAGCCGCCCACGACCGTGGGCTGCTCGGAGCGATCGGTGGGCGGCGGGTCGCCCGGGGGCTGGCCACCGATGATGGTCGGCTCGTCGCTCATGCGCCCTCCCGGGTGATCTCGATCGCGCGCGTGCCTTCACCGCAGTCGCGCAGGCACACGGTCACGCGGCGCGCAGGAAGCGCCGCGGCGATGCGGGACGGCCACTCGACCGCGACGACCGCGGTGCCCTGCGCAAGCAGCTCGTCCCAGCCGAGCGCCTCGAGGTCGGCCGGGCCGCGCAGGCGGTAGGCGTCGATGTGGACCAGCGGCACCGCGCCGGGGGCGCTGTGGCGGTGCTCGATCACGAACGTGGGGCTCGAGACCTGCGAGACGTCGTGGCCGAGGCCACGCGCGAGCCCGCGCACGAAGCGCGTCTTGCCGGCTCCCAGGTCGCCCTCGAGCGCGACGAGCGTGCCCGGCACCAGCGTGGCCGCCAGCGCGGCGGCGATTGCCTCGGTCTGCGCTTCGTCATGGGCCAGGTGCTGTGCTCGTTCCACGGCAGTCACGTGCGGTGCTCCCAGCCCGAATCATCGGCAGGAATGCGGCGGGCGCCGTCGATTGCGACGACCAACGGCGTCCCAGGGGCGCGCGTCACGAAGCGACCGACCACCGTGACCGTCACCCCGCCGACGGCCGCAGGCGGCGGGCCGGCGCACGCGAAGGCCAGTTCGTGGTCCTCGCCGTCGCCAAGGGCCCCCTGCCAGCCGGCGCCCGGGGTGCATGGCACGCTGCCGGTGTCGATCTCGACGGCGACCCCGGCGGCGGCCGCCAGGTGCCCGGCGTCGCGCGCCAGGCCATCGGAGACGTCGATCATGGCGTGCAGGCGGTCGCCCAGCTCGGAGGCCAGGGCCAGGGCGGGCCCGACACGGGGTTCGAACGTCAGGTGACGTCCCCTGCCGTCCGGTGCCAGGGATCCGCCCAGCGCGCCCGTCACGCAGAGAAGGTCCCCTGCCGCCGCCCCGGCGCGGGTGACGACTCGCCCGGTGGGTCCGGGCTGGGCCAGGATCGAGACGCTCACCACCAGCGGGCCATCGCCTGCGTGCACCCCGACATCACCGCCCACCATCGGGCAGCCCCAGTGGGCGGCCCACCGCCGGAGGCCGTCCGACAGGGCCTCGACGTCCTGGTCGGCCATGCCGCGCGGGAGCGCCGCGGTGGCCACGGTGGCACGCGGGACGGCGGCCATGGCGGCGACGTCGCTGACGTTCCGCGCGACGGCCTTGCGCGCCACCAGGTCCATCGGCGTGCCGCGCACGAAGTGGCGCCCCTCGATCACCTGGTCCGCCGCAATCAGGACGTGTCCGTCGCCGAAGCGCACGAGTGCCATGTCGTCGCCGGGTGGAACGGGCACCTCGAGCCCGGGCACGCCGTCCAGCGCGGCGTTGTACGAGCGGATGCGCGCGATCAGGTCCCGCTCACGCATCGCGTGCCCCGGCGGCGCGTGGGAGCAGCGCCAGCAGCGCGTCCGCGGTCCGCTGCGTGGCACCCTGGTTCGCGCGCACGGTCTGGCGTGCGGCGGCGCCCATCTGCGCGCGCAGTGCCGGGTCGGCGATCAGCTCGCGCAGCGCGGCCGGCAGGCGCGCGGAATCCACGCGATGCATGGCGCCGGCGCGCAGGAGCGCATCGGACGATTCCTGGAAGTCACCGTAACGCGGGCCGGTGACGAGCGCCTTGCCCAGGCCCGCCGGCTCCATCGCGTCGGAGCCGTGCAGCTGCCCGAAGCTGCGGCCGATGACGACCACGTCCGCCAGCGCGTAGGCCTTGCGGAGCTCGCCGATCGTGTCCAGCAGGAACAGGCCCTTCGGGCTGCCTCGGTCGCCCCTGGAGCGGCGCGCGCAGCCTGCGAGCGTCTCGGCCGCGGCGTCGAACCACTCGGGCTTGCGCGGCGCGCAGAGAAGCTGCACGCCCTTCGGCGTGGCGTCACGCAGCAGCGCGTGTTCCTCGGGGGCGGTCGAGCCCGCCACGATGAGCGGCCGCGAACGGTCGATGCCGAGCTCCTGGGCCAGTTCGTCCGCGCCGGGCACGCGGTCCACGACCTGCGCCGTGTCCCACTTCATCGTGCCCGTCACGAACACGCGCCCGGCAGGCACGCCCAGCCGCAGGAAGCGGTCGGCGTAGTCCTGGTTCTGCGCCAGCACCGCCTGCAGCTGGGCGAAGGTGCCGGCCAGCAGCCGCCGGACGCGGATGTACCGCGCAAAGCTCCGCGCGGAGAGCCGGCCGTTCACCACGACGACGGGGATGCCGCGCGCGGCGCAGGCATCGACGAAGTTCGGCCACACCTCGAGCTCGGTCAGCGCGACGAGGTCGGGCCGCACGCGGTCCAGGAAGCGCTCGACCATCCAGCTGGCGTCGAAGGGGTAGCGGACGACCGCATGGCCGGCGGGGCCGAACACCTCGCGCGCGCGGGCCGTGCCGGTGTCGGTGGTGGCTGAGACGACGACGTCCGGGGCGACCTCGTCGGCCGCGAGCCGAGCGACCAGCTGCCGGATGGCGTTGACCTCGCCGACGGAGACCGCATGCACCAGGATTCGTGGCCGGGACTTCGCGGGCAGCGCGTCGCCGGAACCGAACCGCGCGTTCCAGTCGGTGCGCAGCTTGCCGGTACGGTGCATCCGCCACGCCCAGATGGGCGCGGTGGCGGAGACCGCCGTCAGGTAGGCGCAGTCGCGCAGCCAGCGCATCCGCACAGGATACGGCGGGATCCCCTGTTCCCGGACGCGGTTATGATCAGTCCCATGGCCCACTGGAAGCAACTGACCGAGTTCGTCGTGCGCCTGCCGCACCGCGCAGGCGAGCTGGCACGCCTGGCCGCGCAGCTCAAGCACGCGAACGTCGACATCGTCAGCTACTTCGGCCCCACCGAGGGCCGGTCGGCCGACGGATTCCACATCGTGCCCGACGACGCGGACCGCTTCCGCGAGTTCGCGACGTCGATCGGGCTCGGCACCTGGGAAGAGACCTGCTTCTACCTGAGCGCCGAGTACCGCGGCGGTGACCTGCTGGGCACGCTGGGGGCGATCGCCGAGGCCGGCATCAACATCGAGTTCATCGAGGCGCTGCACGTCCAGGGCGTCTTCGGCGTCCTCATCTGGGTGGACGACGCCGACGTCGATCGCCTGGTCCGCATCCTGAGCGCGGCCTGACGCGCCGGAGCGCGCGTTGCACGCCGCCCACGACGAGCCCCGCCGCGCGCACGACGCGGGGGCCGGCTGGCGCATCGGCGTCGACGTCGGCGGCACGTTCGCGGATGCAGTGGCGACGCGGCCGGACGGCACCTGCCGGCGCATCAAGCTGCTGACGAACGGGGTCCTCCGGGTCCCCTGCCGCGTGGGTCCGGAGGGCCTTGTCCTGCAGGGAGCGCCGGCGTGGTGGGCCGCGGCGCTCGTCGGGACGCGGGCGCGGACCGCGCGGGGCGATGCCGGCCTGGTGCGTGCGGTCCGGCCGTGCGATGACGGCCTGTGCGCGCACGTGGAGCGGCCGCCGCCCGACGCCGCCTGGTGCGAGTTCGACGCCGGGCTCGAGGCGCCGGTCTTCGCCACCCGCCTGGCGACCGAGACCCCGCTCGAGGCACCGCTCCCGCCGGTCGACCTGCGCGTCGGCACCACGCGTGGCACGAATGCCCTGCTCGAGGGTGCGATCGACCGCGTGGGCCTGATCGTGAACGAGGGACTCGAGGGCCTGCTGGACGTGGGCACGCAACAGCGGCTGGGACTGTTCGACCTGGTGCCGCGCAAGCCGCCGATCCCGGTGGCGATGGCGCTGGGCGTGCGTGGGCGGCTGACCCCGGACGGCACCGAGACCGAGGCGCTTGACGATGGATCCGTGCGCGCCGCGGCCGAACGGCTGCGGCAGGCCGGCATCCGGCACGTGGCCATCGCGCTGATGCACGCCTGGCGGAATCCGGCACACGAGGACCGCGTGGCGGCGATCCTGCGCGGCACGGGCTTCGCGCGCGTCGTCACGAGCAGCGGCATGGCGCCCACGCCGCGCATCGTGCCGCGCGCGCAGACGGCGGTGGTCGATGCGGCGCTGAGCACGGCCGTGCGCGGGCTGCTGGAGCGGATCGCCGGACAGGCCGCGCCCGGCCGCGTGCTGGCGGGCACGAGCGCCGGCGGCATCGTCGATGCACGCGAATACCTGCCCAAGGACAGCCTCCTGAGCGGGCCCGCCCTGGGTGCGCAGCACGCGCTCGGGGGAATGCGCCGCGCCGGCCATGCCGAGGGCATCGGCTTCGACATGGGCGGCACGAGCACGGACGTCGCGCTGCTGGGAGCGCGCGGGGTCGCGATGCGCTCCAGCAGCGACGTGGCGGGAATTGCCGTCGCCAGCGCGTGCGTCGACGTCCTGAGCGTCGCGGCCGGCGGCGGGTCGATCTGCCGCGCCACGCGTGAGGGGCTCTTCGTCGGACCGCGCAGTGCGGGTGCGGAACCCGGGCCCGCCTGCTACGGGCGCGGCGGGCCGCTGACCGTGACCGACGTGAACCTGCTGCTGGGGCGCCTGGTGCCGGGCGGATCGCTGCCGCTCGACCGCGGCGCGGCGGAGCGCGCGGCCGAGCGCGAGGCCGCGTGCGCCGGGCTGGAGGTTGGCACCATGCTTCGCCGCTTCCTGGCGCTTGCCACCGAGCACAGGGCGGGCGCCGCCCGCGCGGCCTGGGCCGCGCGCGGCGCCGATCCGCGCGACCGCGTGCTGG
>JBEIFT010000077.1:0-10762 GCA_040382255.1 Phycisphaeraceae bacterium | reverse complement strand
CGGCGGCGGTGGTGGCGGCGGTGGCGGCGGCGGCGGCGGCGGCATCTTCGGATCCCCCGGCGAAGCCCCCGAGCGCGGCAACCCCGACGAGCTGATCAAGGAGATCATCGACCTGATCAAGTCGCAGGTCGACGCGGGCTGGGAAGACGGCGGCGGCGAGCTGAACGCCGGCGCGCGCATCACGCCCTTCAACCGCAACCTGATCATCAACGCGTCCGCGGACTCGCACCGCGCGATCGAGAACCTGCTGCAGCAGCTCCGTGCGGTGCGTGCACTCCAGATCAACATCGAGGGTCGCCTGATCTCGGTCTCGCTCGACTGGTTCGAGCAGATCGGCATCGACTTCGACCTGTACTTCAACTCGAACGACCGCATGTGGTCGGCCGCCCGCGCGGTCAACCCCGAGTTCCAGCTGAAGGACTTCTTCTACCAGCGCGACGGCCTCTTCCCGAACCCGGGCCAGGCCGGCCGCCTGAAGAACCCGGTGATCTGGGATACCTACTCGGGCAACTCGACGTTCGCGAACGCCTACGCCGGCCAGACGGGCTATCCCGTCAACGACGGCACGACGCCGGCCGGCACCGGCACCAGCTTCGCGTACGGCGCCTCGACGCCGGCCGACCCGGTCGGCCTGCAGAAGGGCGAGGTCACCCCGATCAACGTCCAGCAGGAAGGCCTGCCGCTGATCAACACGCTGGCCGCCGCCGGTCTCTCGACCTTCGGCGCCGCCGCGCTGGCGAGCCCCGTGCTCACCACCAGCATGACCTACCTGGACGACATCCAGGTCGACCTGCTGATCACGGCGACCCAGGCCGACCAGCGCAACGTGGTGCTCACCGCGCCGCGCCTGACGCTGTTCAACTGCCAGCGTTCGTGGATCAGCGTGGCGAAGGTCATCGCGTACATCTCGAACGTCGTCCCGGTCACGGGCGACAACTCGGGTGCCTTCAGCCCGGTCATCAGCAACATCTACGAGGGCTTCGTCCTCGACATCGAGGCGTGCATCTCGGGTGATCGCCGCTACGTCACGATGACTGTGCTCTTCGGCCTGAACCAGAACGTGAAGTTCACCAGCCAGCAGGTCTCCGGCGCCGCGGGCGGCGGCGGCGGCACCGGCGGCGGCGGCCGGGCCGCGAACTTCGACGCCACGATCCAGCTGCCCGAGCTCTCGGGCACGCAGATCAACACCACGGTGACCGTGCCGGACAAGGGCACGATCCTCCTGGGCGGCCAGCGCCTGGTCAACGAGCTGGAGATCGAGGTCGGCGTGCCGCTGCTCTCGAAGATCCCGGTCGTCAACCGCTTCTTCACGAACCGCATCAACGCGAAGAACGAGACCTCGCTGCTGCTCCTGATCCGTCCCGAGATCATCATCCAGCAGGAGGAGGAGAACGACCTGTTCCCCAACCTCCGCAGCGGGCTGAACACCGGCGCGGGCTTCTGAGCCCGTCCCGATCGCAGGAACTCCCGCCGGGAGCCCCATCCGGGGCTCCCGGCCTCGCTTTTGCCGCCGGCCTGCCCGGCGGGCATGGCTACACTTCGGGAACGATGGCCCAGCCGCAGACGTACCTCAAGGTCTCGCAGGACACCGACTGCACGCGAGTCGAGTTCGGCGAGAAGCACATCATCGACGAGGTCGTGATCCGCGCGATCGGCAACGAGCTCGCGAAGCTCGTCGACGACTCGCCGCGGCCGCGGATCGTCGTCAGCTTCAAGGGCGTCGAGCACCTGTCGTCTGCCGCGCTGGGGACCCTCATCACGATCACCAACCGTGTGAAGGCGAAGGACGGCCAGCTTCGCCTCTGCGACATCAACTCGCAGATCCTGCAGATCTTCGAGATCACCAAGCTGAACCGGATCCTGCGCATCGAGAAGGACCTGGCCGCCGCCAAGGCGAGCCTGGCGAGCAAGGCCTGAAGCCGTGACCACCATGGCGAGCGATCGTCCTGCATCCCGGTTCGAGCGAACGTGGCACTTCCGCGAGCAGCGGGAGTCCATCGAGCGCCTGCAGATGGACGTCGCGGCGGCGCTGGAGTCCGCGGGCTACGGCGAGGCTGCGGCCTTCGCGATCCGCCTGGCGCTGGAGGAGGCCCTCGTCAATGCCTTCCGGCACGGCAACAAGGGCGACGCGTCGAAGTGCGTGCTCGTCGAGTGCGCGATCGACCCGGCATCGGTGGTCATCGAGGTCCAGGACGAGGGCGAGGGGTTCGACCCCGGCTCGGTGCCCGACCCGACCGCCGAGGAGAACATCGAGATCCCCTCCGGCCGCGGCATCATGCTGATGCGCGCGTACATGACCAGCGTCGAGTACGTGCCGCCGGGCAACCGGCTGCGCATCGTCTACGAGCGCGCGGACAAGGGCTGAGCGGCACCGCAGGACCGGGGCTTCACGCCTGGCCGGATGCGCGGGTGCGCACCGAGTCGTAGATGCTCGCCAGCAGGCCGACCATCGGGAACTTGCCGCCCATCGGGCTGGGGCCCATGCGCCGCAGCAGCGCGTGCGGAACGTGCTCCGGCTGCGCCGCGGCCGCTGCCTCCTCGATGGAAGCGCCCGGGCGCCAGAAGTCGCCGATGCACTGCTCGAGCGGCGGCAGGCCGCTGGTGTCCTGGTCGTCCGACGCGGTGGCGTGCGCCTGCGAGACGCCGCTGGTCTGCAGCGTGCGCTGCTCCTGCAGCTTCTCCAGGACGCGCTCGCCCTCCAGGCCGCGCCACGCGAAGAGCACCACCGGGTCGACCTCGATGCGCTCGGCCAGCAGGCTGGCGACCGCGTCGACGTGCTTGCACGGCTGCGGCAGCCCGCAGTCGCACTGCGTGCGCACGCCGTCGCCCTCCGCCGGCAGCAGGTGCCGCCCCGCGGCGGCGAAGCACTCCTCGATCGTCTCGGGCACCTCGCCCGTCAGCAGGCGCGCCGCGTACACGGCCTCGGACGCCATGCGCTCGATGACCTTGTCCCACTCCTCGCGGCTGAGCGGCTTGACCGTGATGCGCACCTGGTACGGCTTCACGCCGCGGCCCTGCACGCTGGCCTCGATGGTGCCCGGCGTGACGGCGTAGTTCGCGACCTGGCCGGCCAGCGCGTACTCCATGCCCAGCACCTTGGCGTCCGGGCGGATGCCCTCCTCGACGGCGCGCAGGAATGCGTCGGCGTGCCAGGGCAGCGCCTCCAGGCCGTTCTTGCGCCGGAACTTGATGCCATGGCGCACGCGCCGCGGCTGCTCCAGCTTCTTCTGCGACGGGCGGATGCTGAATCCCTCGTTGCTCACGACGCGTCCTCCAGGGACCCGCTGCGCAGCGCGAGCAGGTCGCGCAGCTGCGAGGTGTTGAGCTCGGTGAGCCACTGCTCGCCGCTGCCGATGATCTGGCTGGCCAGCTCGGTCTTCTGCTCGATCATCTGGTCGATGCGCTCCTCGAGCGTGCCGACGGTGATCATCTTGTGGACGTTGACCGTGCGCAGCTGGCCGATGCGGAAGGCGCGGTCGGTGGCCTGGTTCTCGACGGCCGGGTTCCACCACCGGTCGTAGTGGAAGACGTGGTTCGCCGCCGTCAGGTTCAGGCCGACGCCGCCGGCCTTCAGGCTCAGGATGAAGATCGGCGCGGCGGGGTCCTCGCTCTGGAAGCGCTGGACCAGCGCGTCGCGCTTCGCCTGCGGGGTGCCGCCGTGCAGGAAGAGCGCCTCGACGTCCAGGTCCTGCCGGATCATCTGCACCAGCAGGTGGCCCATCTGGCGGTACTGGGTGAAGATCAGCGCGCGGTCGCCGGCGGCCACCACCTCCTCCAGCATCTCCATGATGCGGATGCTCTTGCCCGAGCGCGCGCTCAGGCGTTCGGCGACCGCGACGCCCTTCGGCACCACGATCCGCTTCTCGGGCACCGCGACGGCGGACTTGCCGCCCTCGCCGTCGAGCTCCACGGCCTCGTCCTCGTGCTTCGCCTGGTCCGGCATGCCCTCGCGCAGGAAGTGCGCGGGGTGGTTGCAGATCTGCTTCAGCTTGACCAGCGCGCTCAGCACCAGCCCGCGGCGGCGGATGCCCTCGGCCTGGTCAACGCGCTTCAGCATGTCGCTGACCACCTGCTCGTACAGCGAGCCCTGCTCGGGCGTCAGCGGGATCTGCTGGCGCGTCTCGACCAGCGGCGGCAGGTCGCTGATGACGTTCGGGTCGGTCTTCAGGCGGCGCAGCACGAAGGGGCGCACCAGCTGGCGCAGGCGCTCGGCCTGGCGCTTGTCGCGGTGGCGCTCGACGGGCAGCGCGAAGCGGCGGCGGAAGTCGTTCTGCGTTCCCAGGTAGCCGGGGCAGCAGAACTCCATGATCGACCACAGCTCGCTCAGTCGGTTCTCGACCGGCGTGCCGGTCAGCGCGATGCGGAACTGCGTGCGCAGGCTGCGGATCGCGGCCGTCTGCTTGGTGGGCGGGTTCTTGATGTGCTGCGCCTCGTCCAGCACGACGCGGCGCCACTCGACCTGCTGCAGCAGGTCCTTGTCGCGCGTGACCAGCGCGTAGGTGGTGACCACGACGTCCGCGCGCTGCGCGACGTGCAGGAAGCGCTCGCCCTGCGGGCGCTCCAGGCCGTGGTGCAGGTGCACGACCAGCTCGGGCGCGAAGCGCGTGAGCTCGCGGTGCCAGTTGCCAAGCACCGACATCGGCGCGACCAGCAGCGTCGGCCCGACGCGTTCGCCCTCGACGGCCACCTGCCGTTCGTGCTGCAGCAGCGCGATCAACTGGATGGTCTTGCCCAGGCCCATGTCGTCGGCCAGGCAGGCGCCCATGCCGAAGCGCTCCAGGAAGGCCAGCCAGCTGACGCCCGCGCGCTGGTAGGGGCGCAGGGCACCCTGGAAGCGCTCGGGCTGCTCGACCATGTTGATCTTCTCGACCGAGTCGGACGGCCCGAAGACCTCGGCCACCCAGCCCTTGGTGTCCAGGCCCAGCACCGGCAGCGCGCCGTCGGCGGCGTCGACGTGCGCCAGGCGCAGCGCCTCGACCAGCGTGGCCTGGCCGCCGGCGTTCGCCTTCAGGAACTTCACGCCGCGCTCCAGGTCCTCGGGGCGGATCTCCACCCAGCGGCCGCCGATGCGGACCAGCGGGATGCCCTTCTTCGCCAGCGCCTGGAAGGCTTCCAGCGTGAGCGGGGTGTCGCCCAGGGCGATCTGCCAGCTGTAGTTGACCAGGCTGTGCAGGCCGATCCCGCCGCGCGAGCGGTCGCCGCCCGCGCCGCCGACCGCGTCGGCCGGGTCGCTGTCGATGAGGAGCCGCGCGCCCAGGCGGCTGGCACTTTGGCCCCACCAGTCGGGCGCCAGGACCTCGAAGCCCGCCTCGGCCAGCACCGGCTTGAAGTCGCGCAGGAACTGGTAGGCCTCGGCGGTCTTCAGCTCGAGCCCCGTGGGCGTGCCGTCCTCCAGCGCGTCCTCGAGCTTGGGGTACAGGCGGCTGGCGCGGCCCAGTTCCTGCAGCAGCATGTCGCACAGCTTCTGCGTCTCCTGCTGCGACGCGCCGCGCGCGGAGCGGCCGCCGGCGGCGCGGTTCCACAGCGCCTCGGCGTCCACCACGATCGGCGGGCTGTCGTTCGAGACCAGCGAGAACGTCAGATGCCACGGATGGTCGTCCTCGTGGCCGTCCGCCGCGGGCAGCAGCTCGGGCGCGGGCTCCAGGAGCTGCAGCAGCAGCCGCATCTCGCGGCCCTCGCCGACGTCCTCCAGGTTCGCGATCCACTGGCGCGCGGTGCGCACGATGCTGCTCTCGCTGGCCGCGGGCTGCTTCACCTCGCAGCGCTCGCCCAGCAGGCCGGCCAGCCACGCGACGTGCGGGTCGCGATCGGGGTCGCGGCCGTCGATCGCCTCGGCGTAGTTCTCGGCGACCAGGATGTCGCGCAGCAGGACGTCGGTGAACGCGCCCATCGCGCGCTCGGCGACGGCCGCGGGGGCGTGCGCGCCCTCGGCCGCGCGCACCGCGGCGGGGGTGGCGCGGACAAGCGAGTTGAAGCGGGCGTGGTTCGGCGCGTCGTGCAGCCAGGGGCGCCACGCGGCGAACATCGCGCCGCTGCGCTCCTGCACGACGGTGGGGATCACGCGCTGGTCCGCCACCAGCTGGTGCGTGAAGCGCGCGAGCGCGGTCCACCAGCGAATGCCGTGGCCCCAGGTGGCGGTGCCCGCGGCGTGCTCGCCGTGGACGTCCAGGTGGTGCAGCAGCGCGAAGGCCGTGCGCGGGTCCAGGCGGATCGCGGGCACCTCGAGCGGGAGCAGCGCTTCCTCGGGCTCCAGCTCAAGCCCCGCGGCCGCGGGATCCGCGCTGACGCGGTCGCTCGGCACGGGCATCTGGCCGCCCGCGGTCTCGGCGAAGGGCAGCAGCAGCGCGATCGAGGCGTCCTCGACCGTCGTCGGGCCGCCGATGCGCTCATCGCCGCCGGCGGCTTCGCGCGCGGCCGCGATGGACGGTGCGAGCGCCGCGCGGAGCTCCTCGGCGGTGGCGGCGAACGGATGGCCGGCACGGCGCGTGCCGGCGCGGGCCGCGGCAAGCGCCTCGGTCGATTCGCCCCAGGCGTGCAGGGCGTCGCGGTACCAGTTCAGATGGAGGACGAACATCCGTGCGTGTCCTGACCCGTCGGGATCCGACGGTGTGGGTGGCTGGGTCCGGCGGGCGGCGCCTGGCAATGATTGCGCTGGGATTCGAACCCAGGACCTAGCGGTTAAAAGCCGCTTGCTCTACCGGCTGAGCTACGCAATCGGACCGGTGTGGGGGGTGGCGGACGAGCGCGCGAGGCAGGTGTGGAACGCGGAGACGGGCTCCGCGAGGAAGGGGAGCGATTGTATGAAGATCCGCCTGGGGCCGCATGGGGGGTGTTTGCTGGCCAATAACTATTGCCTTGGTAGGCCCCAAAGCCGCCCGCGCGGACCCGCGGGGCTGTCTCCGCACCCGCAGGCCCCGGGCGCCGTAACGCAGGTGGACTTTTGGTTTCCGGAATCGGATCTTCGCTTCAGGTGCGGGGCCGAAGTCTCCGATAAGGAACCCGGGCACCGTTTCCAGGATCGACGAAAAGGGAGGCCAGTACCTCATGACCGACACCAACACCCTGCCACTCATCCAGCAGTTCCTCAGTTACCTGACCGACGAACGCCACTTCAGCCCCTACACGGGCCGCTGCTACGGGCTTGACCTTCGCCAGTTCGTGGACTTCATCGAGTCCAAGACCGGCCTGAAGACCGAGCTCGAGAAGGAGCGGAAGGCGCTCGAGTCCAAGGGCTCCGGCCCGGACTGCGTCACCGGCCGCGTCCTGAAGTGCGACGTCGAGCTGATCCGCGAGTTCCTGGCCAAGCTGGGCGAGCAGAAGTACTCGGCCGCCACCATGGCCCGGAAGATCGCCACCCTGCGCAGCTTCCACAAGTGGATGGAGCGCAAGGGCATCGCGGCGACCAACCCCATGGTCCTGATCCGCACGCCGAAGCAGGCCAAGCGCCTGCCGAAGGCGATCTCGGTCGAGCAGATCGAGCGCCTGCTGGCGGCCCCGGACGACACCGACATCCTGGGCGCCCGCGATCGGGCGATCCTCGAGACCCTCTACTCGACGGGCATCCGCGTCAGCGAGGTCGTCGCCATCAACCGCGGCGACCTGAACGACACCGGCGAGGAGATCATCATCCGCGGCAAGGGCCGGCGCGAGCGCCGCGTCCCGATCGGCAGCCACGCGCTGAAGGCGCTGCGCCACTACCTGGCCATGTCCGACGCCGACCTGCAGTCGCGCGGCAAGCGGTCGCAGCCGGATGATCCGCTCTTCGTCAACAAGAACGGCGGCCGCCTGAGCAGCCGTTCGGTGCGCCGCAAGGTGGCCAAGTACCTGGTCGAGGCCGACCTGGACCCGGACATCTCGCCGCACACCATCCGCCACAGCTTCGCCACGCACCTCCTGGACAACGGTGCGGACCTCCGCGCCGTGCAGGAGCTGCTGGGCCACCAGTCGCTGAGCAGCACGCAGGTCTACACCCACCTGACCAGCGGCCGCATGCGCGACGGGTACGACAAGGCGCACCCGCGCGCCGAGGCGAGCTGAGCCCGGCGGCAAACGGATCCTGACCTTCCCACGACCCCGGTTCAAGCCGGGGTCGTGTGCATTCCGTCCGGCGTTCGGCGATCGGCGTGCAAAAAAAGACCAAGGGACGCGTGCCCACGCCTGAGCCCGCGTCCCTTGGGTCACTGCCCACGGCTCCCGCCGTGGGTTCGGGCCACCGGTTTCTGAGGCCGGTGCCCATCCCTTTTCTGAACTCAACAGGAACCGCCGGGTTACGGCAGCCCTGACTCCGCCCCGAGTCCGGTGTTCCAGCGCGGCGTACAACTCGCTGCTGCCGGGGGGTACCGAGGCGTGGTTCAGCGGCGGCCGAGGGTACGGGCCGCCTTGATCCGGATTGTCACCTTTTCCTGATACGCAGCCAGCGGGCGAAAGGGGTCCCGCACAGGTGCTGGTTCACGTTCAGGATGCCCGCATTTGCCGGATCCGCAACGCAAGAGGCCCGCTTTTACGCGAAATGCGTTGATACTCGGACCATGGCGGGGGGCGGCGCCGGGGCAGTGAGGGTCGGTAATCGCTGGATTTGGCGAAGTTACGATGCGGGGATGAGCACCCCGCTCCCAGGATCGAGCCCATCCAAGACCCCTGGAACCCCCTTGGTGGGGGTCATCATGGGCTCGCAATCCGACTGGGAGACCATGCAGCACGCCGCGCGGATGCTGGACGAGCTGGGCGTGCCGCACGAGTGCGAGGTCGTGAGCGCGCACCGGACGCCGGATCGGCTCTTCGAATACGCCGCGGCCGCCGAGGGGCGCGGGCTGCGCGCGATCATCGCCGGCGCGGGCGGGGCCGCCCACCTGCCCGGGATGTGCGCCAGCAAGACCATCGTGCCCGTCTTCGGCGTGCCCGTGCAATCGAAGGCGCTCAACGGGATGGACAGCCTGCTCTCCATCGTGCAGATGCCGGCGGGCATTCCCGTGGGAACGCTCGCGATCGGCAACGCAGGCGCGACGAATGCCGCGCTGCTGGCGGCGGCCGTCGTTGCGCATGAGCGCGCGGACGTGCGCGAGCGCCTGCGGGCGTTCCGCGCCGCGCAGACCGCGAAGGTCCTGGCGAACACCGATCCTGCGTCGGGCACCATGCCCGGCGCCCACGCATGACCCGCGGAGCCGTGCGATGCTGATCGGCGTGGTTGGTGGTGGGCAGCTTGGCCGGATGCTGGCGCTGGCGGGAATCCCGCTGGGGCACCGCTTCCGCTTCCTGGACCCGGATCCCGCGTGCCCGGCGGCCGCGGTGGGCGAAGTGGTGGTCGGCGCATACGACGATGCCGCGGCGGTCGAGCGCTTCGCGGCGGGACTCGAGGCCGCGACGTTCGAGTTCGAGAACGTCGCGGCGGCCACGATCGAGCGCCTGGCCGCGCGCGTGCCGGTGGCGCCCGGGGCGCGCAGCCTGGCGATCGCGCAGGACCGCATCGAGGAGAAGGCGTTCTTCCGCGCATGCGGCATCCCCGTGCAGGCGCACGAGGCGGTGGACAGCGAGCCCGCCCTTGCGGCGGCGTGCGGGCGCGTGGGCTTCCCGGGCGTGCTGAAGACCCGGCGCCTGGGGTACGACGGCAAGGGGCAGTTCGTCGTGCGTTCGCCGCGCGACGTCCCGGAGGCGTGGCGCGCCGTCGGCGGGGCGCCGTGCATCTACGAGGCGTTCGTCGACTTCACGCACGAGCTCAGCGTGATCGCGGTGCGCGGACGCGACGGGCAGGTTGTGACGTACCCGCTGAACCAGAACGTGCACCGCGCCGGCATCCTGCGCACGACGGTCGCGCCCGCGCCCTGCGCCGACGCCGCGACCGTGGCCGCCGCGCATGCGCACGTGCGCGCCGCGCTGGAGGCGCTGGGCCACGTCGGCGCGCTGGCGGTCGAGTTCTTCCTGACGCGCGACGGGCTGGTGGCCAACGAGATGGCGCCCCGCGTGCACAACACGGGGCACTGGACGATCGACGGCGCGGTGACCAGCCAGTTCGAGAACCACGTGCGGGCGGTGGCCGGGCAGCCACTCGGCGCGGCCGACGCGCGCGGGCCCAGCGCGATGGTGAACGTGATCGGCCGGATGCCGGCCGTGGACGAGCTGCTGGCGGTGCCCGGCGCGAAGCTCCACGACTACGGCAAGGCCCCGCGGCGGGCGCGCAAGCTGGCGCACGTGAACGTCTGCGCGCCGGACGCGCGCATCCGGGACGCCCAGCTGCGGGTGGTCGAGACGCTGGTGCGGGGGTGCGAGGACGGGTGAGTCGGCGGGCCGCGGCCGCTGCGCCGCCGGCTCCGCGACCGATTCCGCCCGGCAGGCGCCGGAAGGAAGCAGTTGCTTCCCCTGGCGGTGGGATGATGACGATCGATGGGCTTCACGATCCAACGGCTGCCGGACGGACACGCACCGATGCGCGGGCTCGCGCGGCTGGTGCTCGATGGCACGCGCGTTGCGGACGGCATCGCCGACGCGTCGGACGCGGTGGTGCTGGTTCCGGCGTCGCGTGCGAAGCGGGCCCTGGAGCGCCACCTGCTGGAGATCGCGGGCGAGCGTGGCCTGGCGCTGGTCGCGCCTGACGTGGTGACGCCGGCGGCGCTCGCGTCGCGGTTCGTCGTGCCTGCGGCGCGCGTGCTTGGGTCGCTGGCCGTGCAGCTGGCGTGGCGCCGCGCGCTGGACCTGGCGCCCGCGGAAGTTCGCGCCGAGTTCGAGCCGCGCGGCGGCGTGGGCGGGCGGGCCGCGCTCGAGGCGCTGG
>JBEIFT010000076.1:0-10848 GCA_040382255.1 Phycisphaeraceae bacterium | reverse complement strand
GGATCGCGACGCCGGCGCCGGCGTTCCACACGAGCGTCCGCGCCAGCGCCTCGCCGTGCTTCCAGTCGATGGCGGGCGCCACCTGCGAGCCCCGGCGAACGCGGCGCGGGATCACGGGCAGCTCGCCGTCCGCCGGGACCATCAGCGAGTCGACGAGCGCGATCACCGGTGCGTCCTCGGGGGCCGCAGGGCCGCGGCCACGCAGCTCGATGCGGGCGCCGCCGCCCAGGGTCGGGAGCTGCAACGTCGCCAGCTGCCAGCAATCCCAGGCGCCGGTGGTGGCGAGCGGCAGCACGCCGACCTCCTCGTTGCCGATGAAGACCGAGCACACCGCCGGCTGGCCCGCGTTCGCGAACCGCACGAAGAGCGTCGCTCCCTTCGGCGCATCGAACCAGGCTGCGACGCGGCTGCCTTCGCTTGCGCGCAGCGCGCGATAGCCCCAGCCGTGGAACCCGCCCACGTCGGCCAGCGCGTCCGCGGCCTGGGACTCGGCGTTCTCGGCCTGCACGCCGGCACAGGGGTTCACCCACTCCGCGGCGGCCTGCTGGGCCTGCGTCACCAGGTCGCGGAACGTGAAGTACGGCGCGCAGCCTGCGCCCGCCATCGGGTTCGGCGCCTCGGCGCACGCAGGCGCCAGGTAGGCGTACCCCGGGTGCTGGTCATGGCCCTCGAAGAGCGGCCATCCCATGTTCGAGCCCGCGCGCGAGACGACGTTGACCTCCTCCCACGTGCCCCAGCCCACGTCGGAGATGACGAACGTCCCGGGGTTTCCCGCCGAGGGGACGTGCGACCCGGTTCCCGGGATGCGCGACATGCGGAACGGGTTCCGCAGCCCGGTCGCGAACACGCGGCTGCGCGCCGCACGCGGCGTCGTCGGGTCGAACCACGGGTTGCCGGGCACGCCGTTGCCGGTGGCGGGGTCGATGCGCAGCATCTTGCCGTTCAGGCTGTCGCGCAGCTGCGCGCGGTACGCGCCGACGTCCTCGGAGGGGCGCAGGATGCCGTTCGCCAGCGCGTCGGCGACGAAGCCGCCCGGCACCTGGCCGCCGGTGTCGAAGGTGGCGTAGTCGGCGCTGTCGCCGACGCTGACGACCAGCGTGCCGTCCTCGCCGAACGCCAGCGACCCGATGCCGTGCGACTGGTGCACGATCGGGATCCCGTCGGCGCGCGTCTCGCCCAGGAGCACGTGGCGTGTCTCGGGGTGGATGTGCGAGAAGCCCTCGTCCGGGTCGGCGGTGTAGCGCGTGATGCGCGCGATCGTCGCGACGGCCGTGATCGTCTGCGCGGGGTCGTAGTTGGGACCGCCGTAGGAGTCCAGGTGGTGGCGGTCGACGACGTAGGCCAGGTAGACGTGCCCGTTGGCGGCGAACGCCGGGTCCAGCGCGACGCCGAGCAGCCCGTGGTCGCGCCACGCGAGCACCTCGTCGGAGATGTCGAGCATCGGCTTGTCGTGGCGATGGCCGTCCGCCTCGATCAGCCAGAGCCGGCCGGCGCGCTCCCACGCGATCAGGCGCCCATCCTCCAGCGGGACGACGCCGGCCAGGCCGGGGATGCCCTCGGCGACGACCTGGGCGACGACCCCTTCAGGCGGCGCCGCGAGCACCGGTCCGCCGACCGCGCCGGCGAACACCAGCCCGACCGAAGCGATCAGGCTGGAGGCAGCTCGAAGGCCGAGGGACATGCCACGAACCTATGCCGGAAACGCGGCGATGTGAGCCGAATCCGGCGAATTGGCGCGTTGGGGCGCCGGCGGGGTGCGGATTTCCCGCGCCACCGCGCAATCGGCGTCGGTCCGGGGCGTGTTATGCCGTGCCGGGGAGGTCAGTGCGCCTGCGCGACCTTCGCCGGCTTCGCGCCGCCGCCCGCCGTCTTCGAGCGCTTCGACGGGTCCTGGTCGTACGGGACGCCCAGGTACTTCAGCGTCTCGTCGACCACGTCGCGCACGACGGGGCCGGCGATCGAGCCGCCGAAGTGGCCCTTGCGCTTGTCGGGGTCGTCGATCACGCACAGGACGACGATGCGCGAGCGCTCGAGCGGCGCCGCCGCCAGGAAGCTGGCGACGTAGCGGTCGCGGTCGTAGCCCTTCTGGCCGGGGACGGCCAGTTCGGCGGTGCCGGTCTTGCCGTACATCTGGTACCAGTCGCTCTGCGCCTTGCGCGCGGTGCCTTCCTCGACGACGCCCGCCATCGCCTCCTTGGCCTCGGCGAGCACGGTCGGGGTCACCACCTGCTTGACGCCGGGGGCGAACGCGTGCGGCGGCACGAGCCCGGCCGGCAGCACCAGGCGGGGCTGCACGATGGTCCCGTCGGGGCGCGCGAACGAGCTGAAGGCACGCACCATCTGGATCGGGGTGACGGCGACCTCGTGGCCCATCGCCACCGAGGTCTGCGTGTAGTTGGTCCACTTGGCGGCGCTGGTCACGATGCCGCCCGACTCGCCGGGCACGCCCATGCCGGTCTTCTGGCCGAAGCCATAGTCGCGGACCATCTGCTCCAGCTGCTCGTGCGTCATCCGCTGCGCGACGGTGGCCATGCCGCCGTTCAGCGACTTGATCAGCACCGTTTTCCAGCTGACGGGCCCGGGGTACTTGACGTCGTGGATCGTGCGTCCGAACGGCGTCACGTACGGGCCGTGGGGAAGCTGGATGATCTCCGAGGGCTTGGCGACGCCGAGCTGCGTCGCACGGGCCCACACGAAGCTCTTGAACGTCGAGCCGGGCTCGTAGGGATCGGTGAAGTTGCGGTTGCGGCCCAGCGCCGGATGGATCCTGCGCGACGGGTCGTGCGTCGCCTCCTTCCAGCCCGAGCGCTCGCGCAGCACGTCGCACATGGCCAGGATGTCGCCGTTGTCGGCATCCATCACGATGAGGCGGCCGCCGCCGGCGTTCACCTCGTCGACCATCGCGGTCAGGTGCCGCTCGGCGATCTCCTGGATCACCAGGTCGATCGAGAGGCGCACGTCCTGCCCGTCGTCGCCGGGGACGTAGTCCTCGCGGTTGATCCAGAGCGTGCGGCCGAACGCGTCGCGCAGCGCCTTGACCTTGCCGTCGGTGGGCGTCAGCTGGCGGTTGAACGCGAACTCGACGCCGGCCTGGCCGGTGTGCTCGAAGCCGACCTTGCCGATCAGCTGGCTGGCGAGCGGCCCGGCGGGATAGTCGCGGACCAGCTTCGGCTCCAGGCGGACGCCGTCCAGGTCCAGGTGGCGCAGCGCGTCGGCCTGCGAATCGTCGATCTCCTGCGCCAGCACCACGTAGCGGCGCTCGGCGTTCTTCTGGAGCAGCTCGTGGACGGCCTGCGGCGCCTGCCGCAGCACGGGCGCCAGCGCGATCGCGGCGTCGCGGAACGGGTCGCACTCGGCCACGGCGTTCGGGTCGGTCTTCGAGGCCTTCTTCGCCTTGTCCCAGCCGGACTCGTAGATGAACGCGGGGTCGCAGAACAGGCGCCAGCCGACCAGGCTCACCGCCATCGGGCGGCCGCGCTGGTCGATGATGCCGCCGCGCTGCGCCAGCTCGGGGCGCACGGACGTGCGGCGACCGGCCGCGGCGTCGAGCCGCTCCGAGGGCAAGGTCTTGAGCTGCGCCACGCGGACCAGCGTCAGGCAGAGGAGCGCGGCGGTGCAGCAGGTGAGGACGCGCGCCCAGCCGCGGGTGCGCGAGGACTGCGTGGATTCGTCGATGCCGGCCGGGGCCGCGGGTGCGGGTGCGGGCGCGTCAGTGTCCATGGGTGGCGTCCTTGCGGGCGGGGGCCGCGGCATCCTTGCGCGCGGGCTTCGTGGACGGCTTCTTCTTCGGATCGGCCTTGGACGCGCCGGGCTTGCCGCCGGCGGGCTTCGCGGCGGCGGGCTTCGCCGGGCTGGGCGCGGCCTTGCCCGCGGCGGGGTCCGAGGGCGGGGTCACGCTGGTCGCGCTGCCGTCGGCGGCCTGCGTGCTTCCGCCCGGCTGGATCGGCACCAGCTCGATGTGCAGGCGCTCGGCTGCGTCGCGGATGTCGCGCGGATCGGTGCGGCGGGCGACCTCGGCCTGCATGCGCCAGATCGCGCGCTCCTGGTCGACGACGCGGTTGTGGGCGCGCGAGATCTGGTTCGAGACCTCGTAGCGCTGCTGGCGGAGCGCCAGCAGGCCGAGGCCCATGGCGCCGAGCGCGACGACGATGAACGAGACCTTGACGAGGAGGCGCATCGGGACTCCGGCCGCGGTGCGGCGACGGCGTGCGTGCGGGCGGGGCCCGCCTGGATCAGCCCTTGTTCGGGATCTTCAGGGTCTGGCCGGGCTTGAGCGCGGACGGATCCTTGATGCCGTTGTAGTTCAGGAGTTCGGCGACCTTGACGCCCTTCTTCTTGGCGATCGCGTAGGGCGTGTCGCCCTTCTGGATCGTGTAGCTGGCGCTGGCCACGGCGACGGCCGGCTTCGCGGCCTCGGCGGCGGCGGGCTGGCCGGCCTTGGCGACCGCGCCGGGGCGGAGCACCTCGATCGACGGGATGCGCAGGTCGGCGCCGAGCGTCAGGCGGGCCGCGTCGGGCGCGACGGCCTTGTTGTAATCGGAGAGCTTGGTCGCCAGCGAGCCATCGCCGTACTCCTTGGCGGCGATCGACCAGTAGGTGTCGCCCTTGGCGACCTTGTGGAAGCGGACCGGCGTGCCCTCGGCGGCGGGGTCGCCGACCGTCTCGACCTTCAGGCCCTGCGGGGCGACCGCGACCTGGTCGGCGGGCACCTCGGCGCCGGGCAGGGCCGACTGGCCGTTGCCCAGCTCGACCGTCGACTTGGCGATGGCCTGCTCGTCGAGCACCGGCTCGATCGAGACGGGGTCCGTTCCCTCCGCGGACGCCGTCTTGGTCACGTCGACTGGATCGAAGCGCTGCGCCGAGAAGTGGTCGGACACCAGGATGCCGACGAAGAGGATGAGTCCGAAACCGATCACCAGTGCAAGCTTGTTCTCGCGCGTCATGACGCCACCTTTTGGCCGCCAGGCCAACTTCGATCCACGTTGCGACCGCCCCCGCGGGACCGTCGCTCCGGGGTTCATCGGCAGTCGTGCGCGAAATCGTTCAATCGTCGCGTGACGATTCCGCACCGATCCGCACCGCGCGGAACTTGGCGCTCCGCGACCGCGGGTTGGCGGCGGCCTCGGCGTCGTCGGCCTCGACCGGCTTGCGGGAGAGGCGGGCGGCCAGGCCCCCGTCCTCCAGCCCGGCGAAGGCGTGCTTCACCAGCCGGTCTTCCAGGCTGTGGAACGAGATGATCCCCACGCGCGCGTCGGTGGCCAGCCAGCCGGCGCCCCGGGCGGCCGCCCCGCGGGCCACGGCGTCCAGCAGCGCCTGGAGGGCGCCCAGCTCGTCGTTCACCAGGATCCGCAGCGCCATGAAGGTGCGGGTGGCGGGGTGCATCCGGCTCTGGTGGGCGCGCGGCCCGTAGGCGGCGCGCACGGCGGACACCAGGTCGGCGGTGGTCCGCAGCTGGTCGCGCCCCCGGCGGTCGACGATCGCCCGCGCGATCCGGCGCGCGAAGGGATCCTCGCCCAGGCGGAAGATGGCGTCCGCCAGTTCGCGTTCGGTCAGGCGGGCCAGGAGCTCGGAGGCCGGTTCCCCGCGGGTGGGGTCCAGGCGCATGTCCAGGGGACCCTCGCCCTGGAAGCTGAAGCCACGCCGGGGGTCGTCCATCTGGTTGCTGGCGAATCCCAGGTCGGCCAGGACCGCGTCCGCCTTCCAGCCCAGGCGGGCCAGGGCGAACTCGACCACCGCGAAGGACCCGTGGACCGCCTCGACGGCCCCGACCCCGGTCGCCCGGACCCGATCGGCGGCGAACGCCAGGTTGCCGGGGTCCAGGTCCATCAGGAGGACCCGTCCGGCGGGACCGACGGCCCGGGCGAGCGCCTCGGCATGCCCACCCCGCCCCGCGGTCAGGTCGGCGACGGTCGCCCCGGGCCGCGGCGCAAGCTGTCGCAGGATCGGTTCGAGCAGCACGGGGACGTGCCCCGGCGCGCCCGCGTTCGGGACGGGCACGCTCATGCGTCGGCTGCCGGGGCCGGGGCTGGCTTGGCGGGCGCGGCAGTCGCACCCATGCCACGCGTGCCCAGCAGCAGGATCGCGACGAATGCGCCGACCAGGAAGATGAACGGCCAGACCAGGCGGCCGCCCTCCAGGAGCAGCACCAGCGCAGGGCCCAAGCCAAGCACCACCAGGCCGACCTCCATGGCGTAGAGGGTGCAGACCGCGTGGCGCACCCGCCCGCCGAACGAACGCTTCACGCGGTGGTGCAGGTGGTTCGCGTCCGGCGTCGAGAACGGCACGCCCGCGCGCTTGCGGCGGATGATCGCCAGCGCCGTGTCGATGATGGGCAGCCCGAACATCGCGAGCCCGCACATGACCAGCAGCGTCGAGTACCCGTCGTACCCGGCGTTCGGCGGCGGCGGGAGCGCGCCCGGCGCGGCCTCGGTCACGGTGCGCACCACGTACGGGCACGAGAAGGGCTGGAGGTTCGCGAAGGTCATGATGACCGTCACCGAGAGGAACCCGATCAGCAGGCTGCCGGCATCGCCCAGGAAGATCGACGCCGGGTTGAAGTTGTAGACCAGGAAGCCCAGGCACGCGCCGAGCAGGCTCATGCACAGCACCACGCGCGCGCCGGCCATGCTGCGGGCCAGCTCGTTCACGTTGCCCAGGTCGGGCGGCAGCGCGAAGACGATCGCCAGCGAGAGCGCCAGCAGGCCGATGCACATGATCGCGCTGATGCCCGAGAGCAGGCCGTCGAGCCCGTCCAGCAGGTTCGCGGCGTTGCTTCCCGCCAGCACGAAGAGCGCGACGAGGCCCGTGCCCGTCCAGTAGAAGACGTGCGAGTTCTCGAGCGCGAAGCCGCCGAGTTGGATGAACGACTGCTCCGGCGGGCCGATGATCGGCGCGAGCAGGCCGACCGCGACGTTGACGCCGATCTCGTCGATGGCGAGCGCGGCGGCCGCGACCAGCTGGCCGGCGATCTTCAGGCGCGCGTCGAACTTCCAGATGTCGTCGGCCAGGCCCGTGAAGGTGATCGCGATCATGCCCAGCACGATCGAGAAGGGCACCGGCGGGTGCTCGGCCAGCTCGCCGCGCGCGAAGATCGCGCTGGCGATGATGCCGGCGAACACTCCCAGGAACACGCCGACGCCGCCCAGGTAGGCCACGGTGCGGCCGTGCAGCTTGCGCACCATGTCGGGCTTGTCGACCACGCCGGTCGCGTGGGCGATGCGGCGGACGACGGGGATCGTGGCCGCGGTCACCGCGAACGCGGCCGCCAGCGCGGGCAGCGCGTCGACCAGCAGCGCGAGCGCGCGGTCCAGGCGCACGGACGCGGTCAGTCCCTCGCAGCTCATCGCGCGGCCTCCGTGCCGGCGAGCGCGGCGGCGACGTCGGCCACGGTGCGGTCCAGCGGGATGGACGGCGCGAAGCCGATCGCCGCGCGGATGCGCGAGAGGTCGGGCTGGCGCACGCGGAGGTCCTCGAAGTCGGGGCCGTACGCCTGGTCGTAGCTCCGGTGGACCAGCGGCGATGCGCTGCCGACCGTGCGCCGCACGAGGTCGGCGAGCTCCAGGATGGTCACCGTGCGGTCGCTGCCGACGTTGAACACGCGGCCGTGGCACGCGGGCGTCGCCAGCATGCGCGGCAGCGCGGGCGCCACGTCGCGGACGTCGCAGAAGCAGCGCGCCTGCAGGCCGTCGCCGTGCACCTCGAGCGGCCGCCCGGCCAGCGCGGCCTGCACGAAGCGCGGGAGCACCATGCCCCACTGCCCCGACTGCCGCGGGCCCACCGTGTTGAAGAAGCGAGCCACCACGACGGGGAGCCCCTCGCGGCGCGCGTGCGCCAGCGCCAGGTGCTCGTCGACGGCCTTCGAGATGCCGTAGCTCCAGCGCGCGACCGTCGAGGGACCGAAGACCAGGTCGTCGTCCTCGCGGAACGGCGTGCGGACGCCCTTGCCGTAGACCTCGCTGGTGCTGGCAAGGAGGATCGGCGTCCGCGTGCGCGCGGCGAACGCCAGCACCGCGGAGGTCTCGAGCACGTTGGTCTCGATGGTGCGGACCGGCTCCTCGACGACCAGGCGGACGCCGACCGCCGCCGCCAGGTGGTAGATGGCGCCGAACGACCCGCCCTGCAGGCGCGGCAGCACGTGGCCGACGGTCCCGTGCACGAACTCCACCCGCCCCGGCGCGGCGGCACGTGCCGCGGCCCGGTTGCGCTCGTGGCCGGTGGACAGGTCGTCCACCACCGTCACGTGCATGCCGGCGGCGACGAGCGACTCCACCAGGTGCGAGCCGATGAAGCCCGCACCGCCGGTGACGAGTGCGCGTTGGGCCGGCGTGGGTTGCACGTGGCGGGTTCTCCTGCCGGCGCAGATGCGCCGGCGTGCGTCAGGACTTGGCGGGCTCGGCCACCGAGGCGGCGGCGCCCTCGGGCCTGGCGTACTCGGCCATGATCTCGGCGTTCTTGCGGAAATAGCCGCCGGCGGTGTGCTGGGGGCGCATCAGGATGGTGCCCATCAGCTCGGCGTGCGTCTCCTGCACCTGGCCGATCGTCTTGGCCACCAGGCCGCGCTGGTCCTGCATGGCGCGCACGACGACGAGCGCCGCGTCGCAGCAGTCGGCCAGCACCATCGATTCGCCGGCGACGAGCGACGGCGGAAGGTCGACGATGACGATCTGGTGCTTGTCGCGCAGCCGCTGGATCGCGCGGCGGATCTCGTCGCCCGAGAGGCGCTCGAAGACGCGCGACTCCGGCGTGCCCGCGCCGTAGACGTGGATGCCATGGGAGTCCTGCGGCTCGACGCTGCGGCCGAGCAGCATGTCGCCCAGGCCCGGCGCATCGGGATCGCAGCCCATCACGGACGCCAGGCGCGGCCGGCGGAAGTTCGCGTCCACCACGGCGACGGACCGGCCCGCGGCGTGCGAACTGGCCGCCAGGTTCGAAACCAGCGTCGTGGTGCCCGCGCCCGGGTGCGCGGAGACGACCGCGATGCTGCGGAAACCGCCGGCGTCGATCGCCTTGCGCAGCGCGGCGGATGCCTGCCTGAACATCTCGGCGGTCATCGACGCCGGTTCGCGCAGCACGACCAGCTCGGCGGACTTCGGGTTCGACGGATCGTCGGAGAGGTCCGGGATGACGCCCAGCAGCCGCGCGCCGCCCATGCCGGCAAGGTCGCTCGGCTGCTTCACGCGCTGGTCGAGCACCTCGCGCAGGAAGACGATGCCGCCGACCAGCACCAGCATCAGGACCGCTCCGCCGGGGATCATGTACTTGAGCTGCGGGAAGTCAAGCTCCTTGGGGGTCACCGCGCGCTGCACCAGGCGCACGCGGCGGAAGTCCTCGCGCGCCTGCAGCAGGTCGATGTCGGTGATCAGGTTCTGGAGGTCCTTGCGGGTGGATTCCTTCTGCGTCAGCTGCTCCTTCAGCGCGTCCAGCGCCGAGATCTGCGCCGTCAGCTCCTGCAGGCGGCGCTCCGCGTTGGCGCGGTCCTCGGTCTGCTTGGCCACCAGCTCCTTCAGGCCGCCGACGCGCTGCGCGAGCTCGGTCTTGTCGGCAAGCAGGTTGCGGCGCATCGACTCCTCGAGCGCGGCCTTGTATCGGTCCGAAGCCGAACGCTCGCCGTCCTCCAGCGCACGCACCGCGGGGTGGGCGTCGCCGTAGCGCTTGCGCGCGCTGCTGAGGTTGACCTGGATGTTCTGCATGTCGCGCTCCAGCTGGCGGATCGACATGTCCTCGAGCGAACGGCGGCGGTCCTCGTCCTCGTAGCGCTGCTCGACGATGCGGCGATCGACGTTGTCCAAGCGCGCCTGCGACAGGGTCAGGTCGCGGATCGTGTCGGCCTGCAGGCGGGCCAGGTTCTCGGTGGAGCGCTGGTCGGAAAGGTCGCGCTCGCTGCCGGCGGTGATGCCGTTCTTGCGGATGAAGTCCTGGATCTCGGCCTTCAGGGTGCGGATCTCGTCCTCGACCGCCGTCTTCTTCTGCTCGAACTGCGCCTTGCTGCGCGCGGCGCGCTCGTTGTCCTCGGACTCGCGGGCGGACATGTAGGTGTCGGCGACGCGGTTCAGCACCGTCGGGACGTCGTTCTTGTCGTGCGCGCGCCACGAGAGCGTGAACAGCTGCGTGCCGCGCTTGTGGCCCACGCGCAGCTCGTCCTCGAGCTCCTCGACGCGCTCGTCGACGGTGGGGTACGACTCGCCCCACCTGGTGTTGCCGATGTCGGGGGCCTTCATCGCCGCCTCGAGCACGGACTTCGAGACCATCTTCTGCGACTCGGTCTGGCCGAGGCGCGCGACCGCCTCGTCCTGGACGATCTCGCGGACGACGGCTTCCTTGGCGCCGGTCACCTCGGGGCGGATCTCGAACATGACCGTGCCGCCCCACAGCGGGTAGACCCACAGCGCCGCGAAGTGCGCGGCCGCGCCGAACACGAGGCCGGCGCCCGCGGCACCGGCCAGCAGCCACGCGTGCTGCCGCAGGATGCGGATCGGGTCGACCGTGGGGCCCTGCTGCCGGCCGCGCTGCGGCGCGGTGCTGCGGGGGGCGTTGGCCGGGGTGCCGGCCGGGGGATTGGTGAGGCGGGTCATCGTGCTTGCTTCCTTTCGCCGGGCCGTCGCGGGCCGGGCAGTCGGTCGTCCGTCACTTCGTGGAGGAGAGCGCCTTCGCGGCCTCCTCGATCTCCTTCTTCGATTCCTCGGTCGTCGCCTTCGCACGGGCGCGGTCGAGCAGCGCCGATGCGTCGGCGACCTTGCCGCGGGCGGCCTTCACCTGCGCCAGGTGCAGGAGGCCGGACGCCGTGGGAGCCACGGCCACCGACTTGGTGAGCGTGTCGTCCGCCTCGGGCAGCTTGCCCAGGCGGAACTC
>JBEIFT010000075.1:0-11148 GCA_040382255.1 Phycisphaeraceae bacterium | reverse complement strand
TGCTGGCGGCGCGCGCGGAGGTCGCCTCCCGGGACGTCGGGGGAACGGTCCTCGGGGCGTGCGCGACCGCGAGGCGGCGGCGCGGGCGGCGTCGCGCCCTTGCGGCCGGGGCCTGAGGGCGGTGGCTTCGGGGCTTCGCGGATGCCGGGCGCGACGTCCTCGCCGGGGTCGGCGGGCACCGGTGCGTCGGGCGGCGGTTGGGGTGCCGACCACCGCGCCGGCGCGGGGCCGGCGAGCGCAAGGACCGCAAGGAATGCGACCGACGAGCGCATCGGAACCTCACCGAAAGTTACGCCGCGGCCGGAATTCGGTTCACGAAATGGGAAAAGATATCCCGGATCATTTTCCGACCGCTTGCCGCAGCGCTTCCGGATACGCCTTGCACTCCTCCCGGAACACGCGCTCGGCCAACGACTTGGGGGTGTCCCCCGGCAGCACCGGGCATCTGCGCTGCACGATCGGGGCCCCCCGGTCGTACTCCTCGTCCACCCAGTGCACGGTGCAGCCGGACTCCGCCCGGCCGGCGGCCAGGACCGCCTCGTGCACCCGGTCGCCCCACATGCCCGGGCCGCCGAACTCGGGCAACAGGGCGGGGTGGATGTTGAGCGCCCGCCCGCGCCAGGCGCCCACCCGGAACCGGCGCCGGTAGCCGCACAGGCACACCCACTCCACACCGCGCGCCCGCAGCGCCGCGTCCACCCGGTCATCGAACGTCGCGGCCGGCTCGGGGGCGACCACCTCCACCGCGATGCCCCGTTCCCGGCAGCGCGCCGCCGCGCCCGCGTCCGCGCGCGTCACCACGCACACGGCCACCTGCGCGGGCAGCCGGCCCTCGGCGCACGCCCGGGCCAGGTTCAGCACGGTGCGCCCGCCGCCCGAGGCGAGCGCACCGATCCGCACCGGCGCGGTCACTTGCACGCGCCGGTCTGCCACATCAGGAAGGCCCACTGGTCCGCGGCCTCGCGCATGCGCGCCTCGAGCGGCTTGCCCTGGCCGTGGCCGGCGTCGCGGTCCACGTACAGCAGGATCGGGTCCTGCGCCGTGTCCGAAGACGTGCACGCCTGCAGCATGGCCGCCATCTTGCGCGCGTGCAGCGGGTGCACGCGGCTGTCATTTTCGCCGGCGGTGAAGAGCACCGCGGGGTACTTGGTGCCCTTCTTCGCGTTGTGGTACGGCGAGTACGCGCGCAGCCACTTGTAGGCCAGCTGGTCCTCGCTGCTGCCGTATTCCGGCACCCAGTACTTGGCCAGCAGGAAGTCCTGGTACCGCAGCATGTCGCAGAGCGGCACGGCGCTGATCGCCGCGGACCACAGCTCGGGCCGCTGCGTCACGGCCACGGCCGTCAGCAGGCCGCCGTTCGAGCCGCCCATCACCGCCAGGTGCGCGCTGGACGTGTACTTGTCGTCCACCAGCTTCTGCGCCACGGCGTAGAGGTCGTCGAAGACGTTCTGCTTGTTGCCCAGCATGCCGGCCTTGTGCCATGCCTCGCCGTACTCGCCGCCGCCGCGCAGGTTGGCCACCACGTAGATGCCGCCCTTCTGCAGGAACGGCACGATGGTGGGGATGAAGTCGGGCGTCAGGCTGACGTCGAAGCCGCCGTACGCGTACAGCACGCAGGGGTTCCCGCCGTCCATGCGCAGGTCCTTGCGCATGACCACGAACGCGTGCACCTGGGTGCCGTCCTTGCTGGTGGCGCGGATCTCGCTCACCGCGATGTCGTCCAGCTTCGCGGGCACCTCGGGGCGCACGAAGACCTCGGGCTTGTAGGGCTTCCACCACAGGTCGCAGCGGTAGATGGTGCGCGGGCTGTTGTACGAGGCGAACGAGAAGAAGATCTCGGTCTGCTCGCGCGTGGCCGACGTGGCCACGGTGCCGATCCCGGGCAGCGGGATCTCGGCCACCTCGGTGCCGTCGTAGCGGTAGGAACGCAGCGTGTCGTGCGCGTCCTGCTGCCAGGTGACCACGAACTCGTCCTTGCCGAAGTCGACGCCGCCCAGGACCGCGTCCTTGCGCTCGGGCACGATCTCCTTCCAGTTGGATTCGGCGGGGTTGCGCAGGTCCACCTTCACCAGGCGCATGTTGGGCGAGCCCAGCGTGGTGGTCATGTACAGGTGGTCGCCCACCACCTCGACGGGCGCGAAGCGCGCGCCGCGGCCGACCGCGATCGGGGTCTTCGCGTCCTTGCCGTCGCGCAGGTCGGAGAGCGTGGCGCACCAGAGGTCGGTCTCGGACCAGCCGCGCGTGACGCCCAGCACCACCCAGCGGTCGTCCATCGAGATGGCGCCGAACGGCACCTCGGCCGGCTTCTCCTGGCGCAGGAAGACGGGGTCCGAATCCACCGGCGTGCCCAGGCGGTGGAACGCCACCACGCGGCTGTACGGGTTCTTCGGGTCGGTCAGGCGCGAGTACACGAAGCCGTTCCCGTCGCGCGTCCAGCCGCCGAAGGTCACCTTGCCGGGGATCTCGTCCTTCAGCGCCTGGCCGCTGCCCACGTCCAGGAGGCGCAGCACGCTCATCTCGTCGCCGGCGCGGCTGGTGCCGTAGGCCAGCAGGTTTCCGTCCCACGAGGGCACCCACCAGTCCATCGAGACCAGGCCCTTGGCGTCCAGCGTGTTCGGGTCGATCACCAGCGCGGGCAGCGCGTTCTGGCTGCCGGTGCGCGCCCACAGGGCGGGCTGGTTCATGGTGCCCTTGCGCTCGGTGTAGAACCAGCGCGCGCCGCGGTGCTGCGGAACGCCCCAGCTGTCGATCGTCATCAGCGGCCGCAGCGCGTCGGCCAGCGGCGCGCGGCAGGGCAGCGAGTCGATCTTGGCGCGCAGCCACGCCAGCTGTCCGTCGGTCCAGGTCTTGACCTCGGGCGAGTCCTTCTCGAGCTTCTCCAGCCAGCGGTAGTCGTCGGTGACGGTCTCGCCGAAGTACGTGTCGGTGGCGGGTGCGGTGTTCGTCGGGGGCGCGGCCTGCAGGGCCAGCAACGCGAGTGCGGTGATCAGCATGGGGCGCAGGATAGGGCGCGCCCGGCCCGCCGGGGTGCGTGCGTGCGGTCCTGCCGCCCCCGCCTCACTTCTTCACGACGATCGTCTTCCCCCGGTCGGCCTCGCGGTTGCCCGCGATGCAGTCGACGATCACGTCGGCCACGGCCTCGGGGGGGAGGGTGGCATGGGGCGGCACCACGCGTTCGCTGAAGTTCTTGCGCAGGAGGGGGGTCTCGATCGAGCCGGGGTTCACGCAGAACGCGCGGATGCCCAGGCGGTGGCCCTCGACGTGCGCGCTGCGCGTGAAGCTGTCGATGGCCGCCTTGCTGGCCGCGTAGGCGAAGAAGCCCTGGAACGGGTCGGTGCTGCCCAGCGTGCTGACGTTCACGATGCAGCCGGTGCGACGCTCCTTGAAGTGCGGCCACGCGCGCGTGATCAGGAACGCGGCGCCGAAGGTGTTCTGCAGGAACGCCTCCTCGAGCACCTCCTCGGTGGTGCGCTCGATGGGCGCGTGCGGCGCCACGCCCGCGCAGTTGACCAGCACGTCAAGTTCCCCGAACGCCTCGATGGTGCGGTCGACCACGCCGTGCGCGAAGCCGCTGTCGGCCAGGTCGCCGGCCAGGTGCAGCACCTCGCAGCCGCTGTGCGCGGCGGTGCACTGCTCGGCCGTGGCGTCCAGCTTGCTGGCGGTGCGGCCCACCAGCACCAGCCGGTGGCCCAGGGTGGCCAGCTTCACCGCGGTGGCGCGCCCGATGCCGCTGCCGGCGCCGGTGATGATCGTGACGGGGTGCGCGGGCAGGCTGGGGTGGCTCATGGCGGTGGGGATTCGCCCCGCACCCGCGCGCGGATGCGGGGAAGGGGGCCCGGGGTTCACCCGCCCGTGAAGAGCCGCACCACGTCGTTGTAGAACGTGAAGAGGAACAGCCCGCCCAGCAGGCAGAGGCCGACCAGCGCGGCGCCGTTCTGGAAGCCGGGCGAGGGGGCGCGGCCGGTGATGCGCTCGTAGACCAGGTAGAGGAAGAGCCCGCCGTCCACGATCGGGAGCGGCAGGAAGTTCAGCACCGCCAGGTTCACGCTGATCATCGCCAGGAAGCAGACCAGGTACATGGCGCCGCGGTCGGCCACGCGCGTGCCCAGGTGGACGATCCCCACCGGCCCGCGCAGCTGCTCGACGCCGACGCTGCCGCGCACGATGCGGTCGAGCGTCAGGTAGGTCATCGCCACCATCGTGCGGGTCTGGCGGAAGCCCATCTCGACCGCGCGCAGCGGGTCGCCGCCCGCGGTGAGCGTCACCCAGAGCGGCTCGAAGAGCGGCAGCTCCAGCGCGGACCGCCAGCCCAGCGCGTGCAGCGCGCGCACGTCGTCGGCGGTGAGCGGGAGCGTGCCCGCCAGTTCCGGGTGGCCGGGCGTCGGGCTGGTGGCGGTCACGGGGACGTCGGCGCCCTGGCCGCCGGCGGCGGCCTGCGCGGTGGCGGCCAGCAGCGCGGCGCGCAGCGTGCGCCAGTCGGTGACGGCGGTGCCGCCCACGGTGGCGATCGTGCTGAGGGGCGGAAGCTCCAGCGCGGCGGCGGGGAGCGGCGCGCGCATCGACTGCGCGACGATCGGCGTGTCCCACGCCTGCCCGATGCCCACGTTCAGCTTGCCGCTGCCGTCGACGACGGCCGTCACGGCCACGGGCGCGCCGTCGCGCAGCACCTCGAGCGCCACGGTGCCGCCGGCGTGGCGGGCGAGTTCCTCGCGGAACGCCGCGATCCGCGGGCCGGCCGTCGTCCCGATGCGCAGCACGACGTCGCCGGCCTGCAGCACGCCGTTGTTCTGGCTGCCCGCGGCCACCTCGCGGATGGCCACCAGCGGCACCAGGCCCACCAGGCCCTGCGCGGCCTCGCGCACGCCGGCCGCGTCGGCCTCGCCGCGCAGCAGCTGGTACGCGGGGTCCACGCGCACGGTGGCCTCGACCAGCTGGCCGTCGGGCAGGCGCCACGTGGTGGGCACCGGGGCGCCCTTCATGGCGTCCACCAGCGGGTCGATCTCGTCCCAGCGCTCCACGGGCCGGCCCGCCATCGAGACGAGCTGCGCGCCCGGGCCCACGCCCGCCGCGGCGACGCCGGCGTCCTCCAGGAGCCGCTGCACCAGCGGCAGGTCCGCGGCGGTCGGCTGCACCAGGCGCGTGCTGCCCGCGGGGCCCACGCCCAGCGAGAGCAGCCCGTTCGTGCGGTCCTTGCGCGGCGTGGCCACGAAGGTCAGCTCGCGCTGTTCCCCGGGCGCACCGCGCAGCACGGTGATCTCCATCGGCGTGTCCGGAACGGCCATCGCGCCGGCCACCATCAGTTCGTCGAAGGTCAGCACCTCGCGCCCGCCCGCGCGCAGCACGCGGTCACCGGGCTGCAGGCCCTCGAGGCGCGCCGACGAATCGATCGCCGCCTCGGCCGCGGAGCCGGGCACCACGTCGCCCACCACCGGCGCCTGGAAGCGCACGCCCACCAGGAACACCACCACGAACAGCACGATCGCCAGCAGCAGGTTGCTGATCACGCCCGCGCTGACCACGACCATGCGCTTCCACACCGGCGCGCGCTGGTAGCTGCGCACGTCCGCGGACACCTTGCCGGGGTCCATGTCGTCCTGCCCCAGCATGCGCACGAACCCGCCCAGCGGCAGCGCGCGCAGCGAATACTCGGTCTCCCCGATGCCGTTGCGCGCCAGTTCGGCGTCGGACATCTCCACCGCCGCCTTGCCGTGCGCCGCGATGGTGCGCGGCTCGGTGGAGCCCGCCACCCAGCCGATGCCCTTGCGGTACCCCAGCACCACGGGCCCCATGCCCACCGCGAAGCTCTCGCACCGGATCCCCGCCCACCGCGCGGCCAGGAAGTGCCCCAGCTCGTGCACCGCGATCAGCAGGCCGAACCCGAGCAGGATGAGGATGACGTTCCAGCCGTTCGACAGGACTTCCATGGGGTGCAGGGAAGCCTAGGCGATGCGTGCGGGGTGTGGGCGGGTGGGGGGTACCGCCCTCACGGCGCCCATTGCGTCAGCAGCAGCCCGAGGTCGGTGGCGTCCACGGTGCCGCTCCAGTCGAAGTCGCAGTCGGCCGCGCTGGCGGCGCCGGAGCCCCAGCGACTGAGCAGGATGCCCAGGTCCAGCCCGTCGACGCGGCAATCGCCGTTCAGGTCGGCGACACTGGCGCCCTGGCGGATCACCTTGGGACCGCCCACGCCGGTGCCCAGGCGCAGCGACGCCGCGACGACGCCGTGCGGGGACATCACGACGTTGTTGCCGACGTTCGGCGTGGGGCTCGCGGGAAGCAGCTGGGACACGAAGTACGGCAGGCCATGGATCCATGCCACGCTGGCGCTGGCGTAGGTCAGGCTCGACCCGACGACCCCGACCACGGTTCCCACGGAGTCGATGCCGTTGATGTCCCAGAGACCGTCGAACCCTGGTGGCAGCGGGAGTTCGATCGCGCGTCCCTCGGCGTTCCACACGTAGCCGACGCCGCGGTAGTTGTTCCCTCCGATGGGGAAGTCCACCCGTCCCGCGACGATTCCCAGATCGTTGATCGAGTGCGGCCACGCGCCGTGGGCGCCGGCAGGAAGCTCCAGTTCGGAGAGCGCTCCGTCCTTCCACCGGAAGGCGCGGATCTCGCTGCCGCCGGTGTTCATGTGCCCCGCGACGATGCCGGAGTTCGAGACGGCATAGCAGCGTGAATCCGCGTACCCCCAGGGCGTCGGGTCGATGTCCGTCACTTCGCCGTTGCGCCAGATGAAGCCGCGCTGCGATGTCCCGCTCGAACCCTGGACGAGTCGATGGCCGACCACCCATCGGTCGTCGTTGATGCCGTAGGCCTCAGCGGGAAAGTCGGACGGCGTTCCCGTGATGAGGGTCAGCTGGCCGTCAAGCCAGACGGCGCCTGCGTACGGTCGCGTGGAAGGTGGAATCCGCCACACGACATACCCTGCGCAGTCGCCGGCTGCATTGATGGAAAGCACGAAGCCACCGTCAACGCTAGATGGTGCGGGGAGAACCACGGGTGGACCGGATCCCCGCCAGATGGCAGGCGAGTCGCCATACGCGTTGCAGCCAGTCAGCTGTCCCCCCATGAATCCGACATCGCCAACGGCCATCAGTTGGAACACACGCAACTGTGACCCCGGCGACGGACAGTACACGCTCCCGATCGGCGATCCCGCCACCCAGGTGCACGGCGCAGGCTGCGCGTGGGCTGCGCCTGAGAGGGCAGTCGCAGCGAAGAGCCCGATGAGCAATCGGCGTTCGCCGCTGCGGGTCGTTCCCGGGATGGTGTTGATGTGCATGGGGCGCGTGTCCGGAAGAGTGTTCGTGGGCGGTGGGGTCGGGGTTCCGATGCGGTTTGAGGTGGACTGATCGATGTTCCGCTTCATCGATTCCCGATCATGAAAGTATGAACAATTTCATAGGCTTGTCGTTCCGGGAGGGCCATCAGCCGTTCAGCGCACTCGTTCACCGTCGATACCCCCAGGTAACTCATCAGCCGCTCCACCTGCGCGACGCGCTCGGCGACCAGCGTCGGACCGACACAGTCATCCCCCTCAGCCCAGAATCCGAGGAGGGCGCCGAGGTCTGCGCCGTTCACGAGCCCATCGTCGTTGAGATCGGCCATGCAGTGGCTGCAGGTTCCAAAGCTGCCGAACAGTACTCCCAGATCCGCGCCGTCGACGAGGCCATCATGGTTCAGGTCGAACTCGCACGTGAACTGGAATGCACCCATGTCTATCCCTGCAGCGGGGGTTGTTCTGGTCAGTCGGTCGAGATCGAGTGGCAGCATCGTGGTCGACGCATCGTCATCGACGTCTAGCAGATCGTCCGACAGGAGTGCAGTGCTTCCCGTTGCCCGTGCCGGCGAATCGAAGTGGAGGTGAAGATCTGCATCGCCGAACAATGGATCAGCGTTGATGTTGCCGGGCCCAGCGAGCGGTGTCGCCGCCTGCACGCAGGAGTAGCTGGCGTTGATCGAAATTCCTACGCCGGCCGAGACCTGCCGCTCTCTAACACTGCTGGAGTTCCCGCCGTTTCCCCACATGATCGTATTCGTGATCGACGTGATTGCCCCAGCCGAACCATGCAGTGCCACGAAGAGCGCGCCGCCCGTGCCGTTCACGCTCACGTTCCGCGCAAAGGTACAGTGCGAAACGCTTGTCGAATCCCGTGCGAACACCGCTCCGCCCTCTTTGCCGCTCGAGTTGTCCCGAAAGCAGCAGTTGATTAGTGCGGCACCTCGCAGGGCCGATTCGCCGGAAGCGTCGAGATCGAGCCCGATATCGGCGCTGATTGCCCCGCCCTCGCCTTCGTCCAGCCCTGTCCCCGGGGCGGAGCGTGCGGTGTTGTTCGTGAAAAGGCAATTTGAGCAGGCGAGCACCGTGAAGTCATTCTTGCGCATCCCGATCGCGCCGCCGCTGCCAATGCGAGTTGTTCCCATGGCATCCAGGTGGTTTCCGGTGAACGTGCACCAGCTTGCGCGGATGTAGGAGTACTTTGCATAGACGGCGCCCCCTGACGGTGCTTCTGGCAGTCCGCTCCCGACGCTCGTTGCTCGCGCGGCATTTGCCGTGAAGGTGCAATCGCGCAACTCGCATCGCCATCCATCAAGCGCAATCGCGCCGCCCAGTGTTGCAGCGCAACCGGAGATCGCACAATCCGCAATTACGAGCGGCCCTGCGTAGTAGGAGTCTCCGGCCGTGCCGCCACCTTGGGCCCGAAATGCCCCGCCCACGCGATCGGAAAGCGCAGTTTCACCATTCGCGTCGCCGTCCTGAATGTCGAATCCTTCGATGTGGACCTTTCCGCCTGCTGCGCCGCTGGTGACGTCAAAGACGTGCATCGACGTTCCAATTCCAGGAATCGCCCCCCGAATCTCCGTACGTTGTCCGGACACTCGCGCAAAGAACGTCGTAGTCTCGTCGCACCCACCGACAATTCGAATCGCGCGGCTAATGACATAGGACCCGGTCGCGGTAGCCAGCGGCGATTCAAAGTGGCCGGCAAGGCTGCGCGCAACCCGAATCTCGGTGACGCTGGCGTTGAAAGCAGCTTCGTCTAGGGCGTGCGCAAGGGTTGCCCACGCCGCCGTCGGCGAGGATCCATTGCCTGGGTTCGTGTCGTTGCCGTCGACTCTGACGTAGTAGACCGCCGCAGCGGCGTGACTCGCAGCTGTGAGCGCGACAAGGGTGCAGAGGGTGCGTGGTAGCGTGAGCTTGTTTAGGGTTTTCATCGATCTTGTCTTCCGGATTAAATTTGGTCCGTGGCCACCCGTTGGACGGGCAACTCGGCCCGGTGTGATCCGGAATCAGCGACATTCCCAGGTTTCTTTGTGGGATTATCGGCCCCCTTTGCAACCGCCGGGCGTCTGGCAGTGCTCCTCGCCGGCCTGAGGCTTGGCCCGCCGTCGTCAGGCCGCCGTGTCCGCGGACAACTTCCCCAGGGCTTTGACGTGCGGCCCCTTGCTCGCGGATTGGCCCCGATGGCTCCCGAATCAGCTTCGTTCGCCCGCGCGCAGCCGTTCCAGCTTCAGCGCGTCGATCAGGTCCTCACGGCCACCGCGTACCCGCCCACCAGGAGGTGCTCAATCCCGTGACTGGCGAGCGATCTCAAGAACGCGCGCAAGTCGTCCGCGAACTGCATCCCGTCCATAGAACGCCTCCCTGCACGCTTCGAGCGCGGCGAGCCGCTCCTGCGGCGTGCGACCGGCCCAGTGCAGTGCGTCCGGGTCGGGGCCGCTCATCGAGCCGATCCGGATCGTGCGCGCGTCCCCGGCGGGTGCTTCGGACGGGCGATCGTCACCGCTGCGGTGCATGGGTGGAGGGTAGCACGCCCTCACCCCTGCGCCACGCCCGCAACCTCCGCCACCCGCTCACGCACGAAGGCGCGGGCGGCGGCGTCGGCGGACAGGACGTCGCGGAGGGTGCGTACCGGCGCGGCGGGCAGGGCGTCCAGGGCCTCGGTCACCAGGCCCGGGATGCGGCCGAAGCGGACGCGGCCGGCGACGAAGGCCTCGACGGCCTCCTCGTTGGCGGCGTTGAAGACGGCGCCCGCGGTGCCGCCGGCGTCGATCACGCGGTGCGCCAGCCGGATGGCGGGGAAGCGCGCGTGGTCCACGGGTTCGAAGTCGAGCCCGCGCAGCGCGGCCCAGTCCAGGCTGGGCGAGCAGCCCGCCGTACGGTCGGGCCACGTCAGCGCGTACTGGATGGGCAGCTTCATGCTGGGCGGGCTGAGCTGCGCGATCACGCTGGCGTCGTCGAACTCGACGAACGAGTGCACCACGCTCTGCGGGTGCACGATCGCGTCGATGCGGCCGCTTGGCAGGTCGAAGAGCCAGTGCGCCTCGATGACCTCGAGCGCCTTGTTCATGAGGCTGGCGCTGTCGATGGTGACCTTGCGGCCCATGGTCCACGTGGGGTGCTTGAGGGCTTCCGCCAGCGTGGCGTCCGCGGTGCGCTCGGCGGTCCAGGTGCGGAAGGGGCCGCCGCTGGCGGTGAGCACCACGCGGCGCACCTCGCGCGGGGCGCCCGCGCGCATGCACTGGAAGACGGCGCTGTGCTCGCTGTCGACGGGCAGCAGCTCGACCTTGTGCTTCGCCAGCGCCTGGCGCACCAGCGCGCCGGCGGCGACCAGCGTCTCCTTGTTGGCCAGCGCGATGTGGCAGCCGCGCTCGATGGCGGCCAGCGTGGGCGCCAGGCCCGCCGCGCCCACCATCGCGCCCATCACCACGTCGCCCGGCTGCGCGATGCGCTCGACCAGCTGCAGCGCGGCATCCGGGCCCGTGAAGCGCTCGACGCCCGCGGGCAGCGCTTCGGCTGCCGCGGGGCTGGCGACCGCCACGTGCCGCACGCCGAACGCCGCGGCCTGCTGCGCCACCAGCGCGCCGTTGCTGCCGGCGGCCAGGCCCGCCACTTCGTAGCGGGGGCCGCCGGTGGCCGCCAGGTGCTGCACCACCTCCAGGGTGGCGGTCCCGATGGAACCGGTGCTGCCCAGGATGATGATGCGGCGCGTGGCGGTCATGGCGTGCGTGGGCGGTGCGGGGTCAGCGGTCGTCGCGTGCGCCCTTGGCGGGGCCCTTCAGCCGGCGCATCCAGCCGGTGACGCTGCGGATCACGTTCGGCTTGGCGTCCGCGTCGGCGGCCGGCGCGGGTGCTGGTGCGCTGGG
>JBEIFT010000074.1:0-11271 GCA_040382255.1 Phycisphaeraceae bacterium | reverse complement strand
GGCGTCGCACGCATGACGGGCGACGCCGCGACGTCCGCGCTGCACGCGGCGGGCGGCATGGCCGTCCTGCTCGGCACCGCCGGGCTGGCCGTGGGCGCCATCTACCTGGCCGCGGTCTGGCGCGACGCCGTCCGCCCGGAGCGCCGCACGATGGCGTGGGCACTCGCCCGCGGCTTCCCGACGCACCCGGACGACCTGGGCGCCGCGTCGCAGGACGTCACCGTCCGGACCCCGGACGCCGAAATCCCCGCATGGTTCGTCACCGGCGGTGCACCGGACTCCGGCCGCGCGGTGGTCATCCTCCACGGCCACGGCCGCTCGCGCTGGGACAGCCTCCGCCGCGCGGTGCCGTGGATCCGGTCCTCGGCGCTGGTGGTGCTGCCCGACCTGCGCGGCCACGGCGACGCACCCGGCCGCAGCGCGCTGGGCCGCCGCGAGCCCGCGGACGTCGCCGCCCTGGTCGCCGAGATCGAGGCACGCCACCCCGGCGTCCGCGTCACGCTTGCCGGCCACTCGATGGGCGGCGTCGTCGCCGCGCGAACCGCCGCCCTGCGCGAGGCCGCGGGCGCCCCGGTCGAGCGCGTGATCGCGTGGGGGCCCTACGGGCGCACCCGGACACCGCTCGAGGCGCGCCTGCGCGCCCGCGGCCTGCCCCGTGCGCCGTTCTCGACCATCGTGCTCGCGCTGGTCGACGCCTTCGACGGCCCCGACGAGCCGCTCACCGCGGCCGCCGCGCGCCTGGAGCGCACCCCGCTCGAGGTCATCGCCGACGCCACCGACGACGTCTCGCCCGCCGACGGCGCGCGCGCCATCTCGGCCGCGGCACCGCACGGCACGTTCACGCTGACCACGGGGACCCCGCACGCCGACCTGGGCGTGCCTGGGGCCTGACCGCGCGCGTCACTTCGCGGGCTTGGCGTCGCCGCCCAGCGGCATCATGACCCAGGCGCGCGTGACGAAGCCGTCGTCGACCGACTTCATCGACCACACGAACGGCCCGGCGTGCTTGGCCAGCAGTGCGCCGTCGATCCCCTTCAGGGTGTCGTTCATGTTGTCGGGCAGCTTGTAGCCGATCCGGCCTGCCAGGCTGCCGTCGTCGGCCCGGCCGACCAGGTTGTCCAGCTTCGAGTCGTCCTTGCCGTACTCGGCCAGCATTGCGCGCTCGTATTCCCAGCGCCCGACCAGGTCGACGAAGCCCCAGGACACCAGGTCCCCGGTTCCCACCGCGGCCGACGCGGCCTTCCAGTTCGCGTTGTCGCGCACGCTCGGCAGGTCCTTCTGGCCCATCGAACGCATCGCCTGCTCGACCAGCTTGCCGTCGCCCGAGGCCAGGTAGCCGTTCGCGACGCCCACCGCGATGGGCATGAAGTCGGCCGAGAAGATCGTGTTGCCGTCGACGTCGCGCGGCTCAAGGCCCATCGTCCCGCCGAACTGCGTGATCATCGGCACCACGGCCTTCGGGTTGGTGCAGTTGGTCACCACGCCCGTGACGCGGCTCTCCGGCGTCAGCGGCTGGCGGACGGTCTCGTAGGTCCACACCGTGGGACCCAGCGCCTCGAAGCCCTTGCTCAGCACGGGCCCGAAGTTCACCAGGTAGGCATCCAGCTGCTGGGCCTCCATCTCGGGCAGGTTGGCCGCGACGGTGTTGATGAGGTTCATGACCTCCTTGAACTGCATGTTGATCCGGCCGAAGCCGATCACGTCGGGCCCGATCATCGGGGGCGGCGCCTCGACGGGCTTGGACGGGCCCATCAGCGCCCACAGACCGGTCTTCTGGCCGGGGACGTAGATGCCGGAGGTCACCTCGACCTGGCCGCGCTCGGTCGCGCCGCTGATGCCGATGGTCCACGCCTGGACGTCGCCGAAGATCGGCTGAAGCACGGGCTGCAGCAGCGACAGCATGCCCGCGCCCTCGCCCGCGATCGACTTCTGCATCGGGCCGGTCAGCATCGCGATGGCGAGGTCCGCCTCGCCCAGCTGCGCCATGGCGCCCTTGAAGTCCGATCGCTCGGGCAGGGCCGCCTTGCGCTTGCCGTCCACCGAGGCCAGCGCGTCCTGGATGCCGCCGACGTCGGTCGAGAGGAAGAAGCGCGATCCGTCGCGCACGTAATAGAGCTTCTCGGCGCGCTGCGCGAACGACATGTCCATCTGCACGCCCATGGCGCCGGCGCGGCCGTTGCGCTTCGCGATGTCGGCCGCCTCGCGCAGCTTCAGCACCTGCATCTCGCGGCCCGCCAGGTCGTCCTTCGTGACCGTGATGCCGTCCTTCTTGACGCTCTCGGCGATCACGTGGTCGATCACCTTGGCCATGCCGTCGGCGCGCGAGCCCCAGTCGCCGTAGAGCAGCATGTGCGACGCCTCGGCGTCCAGCTCCTCGTCGTGCACCGTGAAGAGCGCGACGCCCATCGCCTCGGGCCAGCTGAGCGCGTCCTCGGGGAGCTCGAGTTCCTTCAGGCGCTTCTTCATCGCGTCCTCGGCGCCGCCGTCGTCGCCCAGGACCTTGCGCATCTGCTCGGTCTGCGTGAATGCGTGGAGCGGGGTCTTCTTGAAGCGCTCGACCGCCTCGCGCGCGGCGTCGGCCGCCACGAACGCGTAGGTCGTGTCGGGCGCCAGCGCGCGCATCGGCATCGGCGCGGCGCCGGCGACGATGGCCGCCTTGGGCACGTCCTGCGCCACCGCCGCGGGGACCGCGCGCATGGCGCCGGCGAGGGCGAACGGGAGGATCACGGTCCGGATGGCGGGATGCATGGCTGGGAGCCTCACTTGTTGGGTTCGGATGCGGCGGCCGGGGCGGCGCGCGCCGGCGACTTGGGCTGCGAGCTTCCGTCCTCCAGCTCGCTGGGCGACCCGGCCGCGGGGCGCGGCGGGGCCTGGTGGTAGAAGTGGCCGGAGTTCGGGTTGTTCTTGTCGAACGCGAACGCCTCGCGGTGGCGCACGAAGTCCTTCACGTAGCGGGCGGGGATGGCGAAGCCGACGTTCTCGCCCAGCGTGATCTTCATGTTGGTGATGCCGACGACCTCGCCGCGCAGGTTGAAGAGCGGGCCGCCCGAGTTGCCGGGGTTGATCGGGGTGTCGGTCTGGATGAAGGTGCGTCCCTCCATCTGCATCGCGGGCACGCTGACCACGCCCTCGGTGAGCGTGCGCTCCAGGCCCAGCGGGTTGCCGATGGCGAACACGCGCTGGCCCGCGTCGATCTGGTCGTCGGCCTCGATGGGCGCCACCTCGAACGGCTTGCCGTCCGGGTGCTTCAGCTTGATCAGCGCCAGGTCCAGCGAGCTGTTCACCGCCTCGATGGCGACGTCGTCGATGTCGACGCGCTTCAGCGTGCCGTCCGGCTGGCGGAACCAGACCGTGGCGCGCAGCGAGCGCTCGCCCTGGATGACGTGGGCGTTGGTGATCGCGTGGCCGTCGGCGTTGATGATGACGCCGGAACCCAGGCCGCCGGGGGTGCTGACCTTGATGACCGCGGGCCCCAGGTTCTTCGAAAGCTCCTTGGGCGGGAGCGTCGGCAGGTCCTTGGCGGTCGAGAAGAGCGACGCCGTGTCCGCCTGCAGCGCCGGCGCGGCCTCGTCGCGGACCACGCCGTCGACCTGCTCCATGTCGACCTCGAGCACGTCCGCGCCGATGTCGATCCAGAGCTTCCGGTCGGTCTGCTTCAGGATGTGCCCCTCGACCTTGGAGCCGCTGCGCAGCTTGACCACGTCGGCGGCGCCCGCGGCGCACGCAAGCGCCAGCGCGGCGAAGGTGGCGGGAAGGATCCGAACGGTGCGTTGGGGCTGCGTCATGGGCATTCGGGTGAGGCCTTACTATACGCCGCGCCGTGCCGGGCGTTCGCCCGGCACGTGCACAACAAGGAACGAACACACCGATGCGATTCCTCGCGACCGCCACCGTCCTCGCCGCCATCCTCGCCGCGCCCGCCGCGGCGCAGGACCTTGCCCGCCACTACGGCTTCCTGCCGCTCGAGGTCGTGAAGGTGGACCCCAAGGCCGGTCCCTTCGCCTCGGCGGACATGAACGGCGACGGGCTGATGGACCTGGTCGTCGTCGACAACTTCAAGAACCGCATCGACATCGACTACCAGAAGAAGGGCGCGAAGGCGACCGACGACGTCCCGCCGCCGAAGGGCGTGAACGAGTTCCCCGAGCACTGGCGCTTCCGCCGCGACAGCGTGACCGTGGACCGCGAGGTCGAGGCCGTGGTGCCCGTCGACTTCGACGGCGATGGCCTGATGGACATGGTCTACGCCGGCAACAGCCCGCCGGGCGTGGTGTTCGTGCGCCAGGTCGAGCCGGGCACGTTCAAGGTGCAGCGCAAGCAGTCGATCCGCAACCTGGCGTCGAACCGCGACGCGCTGGTCGTGGCCGACGTGATGGGTGACGCGAAGAAGGAGCTCGTCAGCATCGTCGACGGCAAGATCACGATCTGGCCGCTGGACAAGGACATGACGGGCGCCCCCACCGAGCTCTCGGCCGGCGGTGCGCGCGTCGTCGCGATCCTGGTCGACGACTTCGACGGCAACGGCACGCCCGACGTGGTCGGCGTGATCCCCGAGGACCCCTCCCCCCTGCGCGCCTGGTTCTCCGAGCGCCAGGGCGACCGCCTGGTGATCGGCCCGCAGGTGCGCTTCGAGATGCCGCCCGTGCGCGAGGCCGGCGCCGTGCGCCTGCCGGGCGAGAAGGCCGCGCTCCTGGGCGTGATCGAGCGGCCGACGAAGCGCGTCGTGTTCCACCGCGTGGGCCGCGGCAGGATCGAGGGCGCGGGCAGCCGCGACTCGTCGCTGGTCACGTGGAGCTTCGAGGACCCCGCCAACCGCAAGCGCCGCACCGTCGTGGCGGACGTGAATGCCGACGGCCTGGCCGACGTGGTGGCCACCAACACGCTGGCCAATGCCGTGATGGCGTACCGCCAGGAGCAGGGCAAGGGCCTGGGCGCGCCGGTCGCCAGCCCGTCGTTCGCCGACCTCGACTCGGTGGCCGTCGCGCCGACGAAGGACGGCGCGATCCTGTTCGCCATCTCCGAGAAGGAAGGCGTCGTGGGCCGCAGCAGCGTCGGGAAGGACGGCAGCGCGACGTTCCCGCAGGCCGTGCAGCTGGGCACCGGCCGCACGCCGGTGGCGATCAACCTGGTCGAGATCGACGGCCAGCGCCTGCTGGCGGTGGTCGCGAAGGACGGCAAGAACCTGGTGATCGAGCTGGTGCCCGTCGACGGCGCCGACGAGCCGGCCAAGCGCACGGTCGTGAACCTGGGCTCGCAGAGCCGCTCGCCGAACGCGGTGATGTCGCTGGATGCCGACCAGGACGGCATGACCGACCTGCTGGTGTTCACGCCCGAGAAGCCCATGATCCTGCTGCAGGCGCAGAAGCCGGACGCGGCGAAGGCCGAGCCCGCGAAGGACGCCAAGTCCGACGCGAAGGACGCCAAGCCCTCCCCTTTCCGCGTGCTGGAATCGAAGGACATGGGCCAATTCGGCCTGGTCCAGGCCGCCACCGGCGACAACGTGATGGCTGCGGACACCGACGGCGACGGCAAGGCCGAGCTGCTGGTGGCCGACCGCAACTACGTCCGCGCGCTGCGCTACGAGCCCAAGCCCGCCGCGGGCACCAGCCCCGGCTGGCAGGTGGTCACGCAGATGAACGCCAAGAACCCCGACGCCAAGCTGGTCGCCCTGACGCAACTGGGCGGCAAGGTCATCGCCGGCGACCGCGACGGCGCGCGCGCCATCGCCTTCGCGCGCGGCAAGGACGGCAAGTGGGAGCAGTCCGAGGTCATCGAGATCCCGGGCTTCAAGTTCGCGCAGCTGGTGGCCGGCAAGTTCGCCGGCGACGGCAACGACGGCCTGCTGGCGGTGGGCGACGACGCCTTCGCGCTGGTCCGCCTGGGCGGCGAGCGCATCGTGCTGGACACCGTCGGCACCTGGACCAGCGACGACCCGCGCCAGACCCCGCACGAGATGATCCCCGGCGACCTGAACGGCGACGGCCGCACCGAAGTGGCCGTGCTGGACGGCGGCGAGCAGATGTGCAACATCCTGACCTTCAGCGACGCACAGCGCCTGCTGTACGCGCTCGGCTTCAAGGTCTTCGAGACGCGCCTCTTCTCGGGCGGCGACCGGCAGGAGTTCGAGCCCAGCATGGGCGAGATCGTCGACGTCACCGGCGACGGCCTGGCGGACCTGGTGCTGCTGGCCCACGACCGGCTGCTGATCTACCCGCAGGCCAAGGGCGGCGAGCCCCCCGCCGTTGCGCCGCAGGCGAAGAAGGACTGACATGCCGGCGCCGCGCGACGAGCAGGCCCGCACGCAGCAGTTGCTCGGGCTCTCGCGCAGGCTGGCCGAGACCGGCGACCTGCAGTCGATCCTCTCGCTGGTCATCGACGCACTGCGCGACCTGCTGGACGCCGACCGCGCCACGGTCTTCGAGTTCGACGCCAAGGCCGACCAGCTGTTCACGCAGGTTGCCCACGGCATCGGCTCCGGCGACGCGCCGCAGGTGATCCGCATCCCGCGCAGCGCGGGCATCGCGGGTGCGGCGGCCACGTCGAAGGCCATCGTCAACATCCCGGACGCCTACGAGGACCCCCGCTTCAACCGCGCGGTGGACCAGAAGACGGGCTACCGCACGCGCACGATCCTGGCGATCCCGCTGCTGGACCATGACGGCGAACTGGTCGGCGTGGCGCAGGTGCTGAACCGCCGCGAGGGCAGGTTCGACGCCGCGGACGAGGAACTGGCGATGGGCCTGGCCGCGAACGCCGCCGTCGCGATGCGTCGCGGGCGGCTCATCGAGGACCGGATCGCGCGCGAGCGGCTGGAGCGCGAGATGGACGTCGCCAAGGACATCCAGGCGGGCACGTTCCCCGACGCTCCGCCCGAGGTCCCCGGCTGGGACATCGCCGGCGCCAGCGAGCCCGCCGAGTTCTGCGGCGGCGACGCGTACGACATCGTGCCCCTGGTGGGCGGCGCGATCGCGCCCGAGGGCGCGCGACCCGAGGAATTCGTGCTGGTCATCGCCGACGCCACGGGCCACGGCATCGCCAGCGCGCTCAGCAGCGTGCAGATGCGCGGCATGCTCCGCCTGGGCCTGCGCCTGCAGCAGCCGATCGTGAAGATCGCCGAGGAGGTCAACGCGCAGCTGTGCGAGGACATGCCCGACGGGCGCTTCGTCACCGCGTGGTTCGCGCGGCTGGACTGCGCGACGGGCGCGGTGCAGTCGATCTCGGCCGGCCAGGGCCCGATCCTGCACTACCGCCGCGCCACCGACGACTTCGTGACCTTCGCCGCCGACATGCCGCCCTTCGCGGTGTTCGCGCTGCCCTACGCCGAGTCCGACGCCCAGCGCTTCACGATCGAGCGCGGCGACGTCCTGGTCGCCATCACCGACGGCTTCTACGAGGCCGCGGACGCCGGGCGCGACCTGTTCGGCGAGGAGCGCATGCAGGACGTGATCCGCGCCGGGCGCGACCTGCCCGCCGCGCAGCTCTTCGCACGCATCCGCGAGACCGTCAGCGCATTCACGGGCGGTGCACCGCTCGAGGACGACCAGACGGGCCTGGTCCTCCGCCGCACCTGAGGCGCCGCGGCCGCGGCCCACGCGCTCACTTCGCCCGCAGCCGCAGCACGCCGTCGCGCAGGTCGTCCTCGGAAGCCATCGCGTCGCGGAACGGCACCGCGATCTTCGACGGGCCGAAGCGCGCCTCGACGTCGTCCCACGCCCGGGCGCAGGCCGCGAAGTCCGCGCGCGCGAAGGCCTGCACGGCCATGCCGACGGCCTCGATCCAGCCCGGCTTCGGTTCCTCGATCAGCATCGTGTACAGGTCGATGGGCACGCTCTGCCCGACCACGACCACCTTGCCGAGCGCCACGATCGGAAGCCCGCCCGCGTCGCGGATCAGCCCGCGGGTGTTGCCGTCGAAGAGGATCGCGGTGCCGAACTGCTTGTTCGCGCTCTCCAGGCGCGCGGCCAGGTTCGCGCTGTCGCCGATCACCGTGTAGTCGTTCAGGTCGGGCGGTGCACCGCAGTCGCCGATCGTCACCACGCCCGTGGCCACCCCCAGGCGCAGCGAGACGGGCGGCAGGTCCTGCCGGTCCGGGCGGCGGCCGATCTCCTGCACCGCGCGCTGGCACGCCGCGCACGCCTCGACCGCCAGCTGGCCCTGCTCGGGCTCCTCGCCGAAGGCGCTCCAGAACGCCAGGATGCCGTCGCCCAGGAACTTGTTCACGTAGGCGCGGCGGTCGGTCAGTTCCTTGGTCATCGCGCCCATGTAGAGGTTCAGGGTCGCGACCACGGCCTCGGACCCCAGCCGCTCGCTGATGGTCGTGAAGCCCGCCAGGTCGCCGAACAGGATGGTCGACGTCCGCTGCTGGCCGCGCATGCTGACCGCGTTGGGGTCCTGCGTCAGCAGGTCGACGAGCTGCGGGCTGACGCGCGCGCGGAACTGGCGCGTGATGCGCGCGCGCTCGCGCTGGTTCACCACCGCGGCGGTCGAGACGCTGGCGGCCTGCGAGGCGAGCGCCGCCAGCACCGGCACCGCCACCGGGATCACCACGTGCAGCTGCGCGAACGCCCATCCGCCGGCCACCAGCACCCAGCCGCCGGCCAGCAGCAGCATCACAGTGGTGCTGATGCCCGCGCCCGACCGCCATGCGACGAACGCGCACGCGATGCCCAGCGCCAGCGCTGCCGCGAGGCCCGACCACGCCGGCCAGTAGTTGAAGGAACGGCCCGTCAGCACCATGTCGGCAACCGCCGCGTGCATGTAGACGCCGGGCGTGCGGGGCCCGTAGACCGAGTTGATCATGTCCAGCGTGACGCCCGTCGCGTTGAAGCCGACGAACACCAGCTTCCCGCCCAGCTCCGCCTGGATCTGCGCCTCGGCCTTCGCGATGCGCTCGCGGCCGGTCGCGATCGTGCCGTCCAGGCGCCACCACTCGCGGTACGCGCCGGCCAGCGCGCGCTCCTCGGGCGTCAGGTCCTTCAGGTCGTCGACGCCGGCCACCGTCAGGTCGCCGACCAGGAACTCGCCCTGCTCCTTCACGGCGGCGCGCGTCTTCGCGTCCACCGGCACCTGCGCGAACGCCTCGGGCGCCAGGCCCTGGCGGGCGGCGATGTCCGAGCCGAGGGCACGGTAGCGGTCCTCGAGGCCGGCCAGCCGCTCGCGCTGCTCGGCGACGTCCACGAGGAAGCCGATCGCCATCACGCCGGTCTCGCGGGACGATTCGGCGGCGTCGCGCGCGGCCGGCTCGTCGCCCACGGCGCCGACCGGCTCGAACATCTCGGTGGGCCACGCCACCGCGATGGTGCCGCGGTCGAGCGGCAGGCGGCGGCCGTCGGGAAGCACGACCGCGTCGGGAAGCCGCTGCACGTCGGTGGGCGAGGCACCCTGGAAACGCAGCGCCGCCGCCAGGCCCAGTTGCGGCACCGCACCGTACGGCGTGTCCCAGAAGGGCCGGACGCGGCGCTGCTCGCCGTCGGCGTCCGGCGCCGAGTTCACGAACGCGATGCCGGAGGCACGCTGCGCCAGCTCCGGGATCGGCGGGGTGTCGAGCGGGGATCCCTCCCCGGTGCCCTTCCCCATGCCGCCCGCCAGCAGGCCGAACGCGCGGTCGCGGTCGAACGCCTCGGCCACCAGCAGCCGCTCGCGGAAGTCGCCCAGTGCGCGATCGCCGTGGGTGAGGTCCAGCACGAATTCGTCCACCGATGCCGGCGGCGTACCGGCGCCGCGCCGCCGCAGCAGCTCGCGCCAGATCGCCATCTTCTTGAAGACCGAAGCGTGCGCCAGGAAGCTGGCCCGGCGCGCGCCCTGCAGCCCTGCAGCGTCGGCGATCGGCGCGGCATCGGCCTTGACGTCGGCGATGATCGTGCGCTGCAGCCTGTCCAGGGCCGCCGCACCTTCGGTGCCCGCCCACAGCCGCTGGTCCAGCCGGCCCTCGTCCATCTGGGCGGCCATGACCGTGGGCATCCGCGCGATCGCCGCGGCCAGCGCCGCGTCCGGCTCGGCGCCCTGGCGCTCGACCAGCAGCATGTCGACCGCCACGGCACGCGGCTTCGCGCGCGCGATCTCGTCGAACGCCTTCGCGACCAGCCCGCGCGGCCATGGCCAGCGCCCCTTCGTCTCCAGCGCGCGGTCGTCGATGCCCACCAGGCGCACCTGGTCCGAGAGCGGGTCGGCCGCCTGGCGGGCATGCAGGAACCGGGCATCCTGCGTCCGCCATTCGATGCGGTTCAGCGCACCGAGCGCACCGAGCAGCATGACGAGCAGCGTCGCCGCGATGCCGGCGAGGAGGACGGCCTTGTTTGGATTGCGCACCGGCGCAGTGTAGGGATCGCGCGGTGCCCCCGAGCACGGTGGTCAGCGACCGGGACCACCGCCATCGATCGGACCACCGGTCGCCACGGACTGCGCCGTGTTCGCGTGCTCGGTGGCACGGCTCGCCGCAAGCATCGCGGCGTTTGCCTCGGCGGCCGCCGAGCCCGCCGCGGCCTGGGCCCGCTCCACGTACGTCCGCATGCTGCGCCCGAACAGGCGCCCGGCGTTCGTCGTGGCGGTCAGTTCGAGCGAGCGCGCGTCGGATGCGCTGTTCGCCAGCGAGGCGGCGATGGCCATGACCTGGCTCCGCGCGTCGGTCGCCCCGGCCGCCGCCTGCGCCGCGACCGAGGTCTTCGCCCGGCCGGCGAGCAGCGACGCCACGCCCTCGTAGAACTCGGCCTGGGACTTCAGGTCGCTCATCGCGCGGTCGGACGCCTCGACGCCGGCGCGCTGCGCGACCACGGCGTCGGTGAATGCCTGGCGGTTGGTGCCGAACTTCTCGACGGAGGGACGGAGCCGCTCAACGTCGTCACGCTGCCGCTGCGCATCGGCCGCCGCCGCACCCGCGGTGTTCGCGAATCCCACGGCGAGCGCGGAGGCGCTGCGCGCACCCGCGGCGGCTCCGCCGGCCTCGGAGGCATGGGTGACCGCGGCCTGCAGGTTGGCCGACTGGACGGCCGCGCGGGTCAGGCCCAGCGCGTCGAGCGCGGCCGACTCGCCGGCCTGGGCGGCGATGCGCTGCAGCACGGCCGAGGCGAGCGCGGACTCGGCATCGGCGGCGGAACGCTCGACGCCGTCCATCGCCACGACCAGCTGCGTGCTGGTGTCGGCCATCTCCTGGAGCGTGGCCAGGCTGGTCTGGACGCTTTCCTGCTGCACCTGCGCGTCAAGCGCGGCACGGCCGGTCAGCGCACCGAAGGTGACCGCTCCGCGCTCGTTGGCGAGCACGACTTCCGCGCGCGC
>JBEIFT010000073.1:0-11341 GCA_040382255.1 Phycisphaeraceae bacterium | reverse complement strand
CGGATCGCTGCTGATGGCCGCGAACCCACTGCAGGCCGGCCGCAACGAACTTCGCCTCTTCCGGTCGCTGGACGGCGGGACGACGTGGACGCCCTCGCGGACGATCGAGCGCAGCGCCGACCCGAAGGCCGAGTTCTCCTATCCCGCGCTGGCGCAGGACGCGTCCGGCACCGTGCACCTGAGCTGGACGTGGATGCGCAAGGGCATCCGCGTGGCGTCGTTCGCGCCCGCGTGGCTCGAGGCGGGCGATGCCGATGCGCCGACCGCACCGGCCGGGATGGAAGCTCCCGCCGCCGCACCCGCGCAGCCGGCCGCCGAGCCGCCGCACCCGCGCTGGAGCCTGCCGATGGCCTACGGCCTCTTCGCGCAGGCGCTGCTGGTGGCCGCGGCCGCACGCCTGGCCTGGCGCGCGCTGCGCCGACCCGACACGCGCGTCGGTCGCGCGCTGCCCTGGTTCGCCGCCGTCGTCGTGCTGCTGCTGCAGGCCGACGGCATCCCGCTGGCCGCACACCTGCGCGGGCTGTGGGGCGACCCGGCGGTCGCGACGAGCGCGCTGCTTGCATGGTGGCTCCTGGCGCGCGACCTGCCGCAGCCGCCGGCGGCATGGCGATCGGTCGCCGCGGCGGTCGTGATCGCGGCGTTCCTGTATGCGCCCGCGTTCCTCGGCATCGGCCTGGGAGCGCTCGACGTCCACGCCGGCGCATGGACCTTCCCGGGCGCGGCCGTCGCCGCGATCGGCGCGACGGTCCTGCTGCTGGCACTGCGCGCGCCGCTTCCGCACGGCGGAATCGCGCTCACCGCGATCGTCCTGCTGGCCTACGCCGCCGGCGCGATGGAGTCCGACAACCCGCTGGACTACGCCGTCGACCCGCTGCTCCTGGCCGGGATGGCGGCATCCGGGCTCGGTCGCCGCTGACCACGGGCACGTCCCGTCAGCGCCGGCTCTCGCGCACCACGTGCGTCATCGGCTCCGTGGCGCAGTCGATGTCCACGGCGAAGAAGCCGCCCCCGCGGTGCTTCTGCACCTGGCGCCACATGATCTCGCGGTCGGTCACGGGGATCGGCAGCTTCTCGACGTCGGCCGCGGCGATCCACTCCAGCCGCCCCTCGTCGAAGTCGCTGTGCGCGATCTCGTCGGGGCGGACGGGGCGCGTGCACTCGTACAGGAAGATCAGCCAATGCATCTCGCCCTGGTAGGCGCGCTCGCTGACCATCCCGAAGAGGCGCATCTCGTCGATGCGCACGCGCAGGCCGGTCTCCTCCTCGACCTCGCGCGCGGCGCACTCGTGCGGGCTCTCGCCGCGGCTGATCTCGACCTTGCCGCCAACCGGCGAGTACATGTCGATGTTCGGCGGCTTCCGCCGGTGCAGCATCAGGATGCGGCCTTCCGCATCCCACAGGTAGCAGAGCACCGCCACCTTGTAGGGCAGCGCGGCCGTGTCGTACTGCGGCGCGTGCAGGTTCACCGCGCGGCCCCCGCGAAGGGGCCGGGCGATGCGACCGCGGCCGGCTCCAGGCCGACGCCCAGCAGCAGCTCGCGCACGCGCGTGACGGTCGCGGCCGAGGCCGGTGCCAGCGGCAGGCGCACCATGCCGCTGTCGCGTCCCAGCAGCGCGAGCGCCGCCTTCAGCGGCACCGGGTTCACGTCCAGCGACAGCATGCCCTTGGAGAGCGGGAACATCGCCATGTGCACCTCCAGCGCGCGGCGGAAGTCGTTGCCGTTGAGCAGCCGGCAGAGCTCGGCCACGCGCGCGGGCACGATGTTGCTGAGCACGCTCACCACGCCCACCGCGCCGACCGCGGCGAAGCTCGGCGTCAGGCTGTCGTCGCCGGAGAGCAGCGCGATGCCGCAGCGCTGGCGGATCTCGCTGGCCGAGTCCATCGAGCCCGTGGCCTCCTTGATCGCCTGGATGTTCGGGTGCTTCGCCAGGCGCTCGACCGTCTCGGGCGCGATCGCCACGCCCGCGCGGCCCGGGATGTTGTAGAGCATGACCGGCAGGTCGCAGCTGTCCGCCACCGCCATGAAGTGGCGGTAGATGCCCTCCTGCGACGGCTTGTTGTAGTACGGCGTCACCTGCAGGCCGGCGTCGGCGCCCAGCTGCTTCGCAAGCTTCTGCAGGTGGACGGCGTGCGCGGTGGAGTTGGAGCCCGCACCCGCGACCACCTGCAGCCCGAGCGGCTTGCCCACGCGCACGGCGGTCTCGACGACCTTCACGTGCTCGGGCTCGGTCAGCGTCGGGCTCTCGCCGGTGGTCCCGCAGGGCACGATGCCGGTGACGCCGCCCTCGGCCTGGTCGCGCACGTTGCGCTCGAGGCGCGCGACGTCGATCGACGTGCCGTCCGGCGAGAAGGGCGTGACGATCGCGGTGTAGCAGCCGCGGAACGCGGGGCGGTTGGTGCTCATGCGGGCGAGTGTAACGCGATGCGCGCGCGCTGCCGCGCCGCGCGACGGACGCTCAGCCGGCCGCGGCCTCGACCATCGCGCGCTTGATCTCGGCCACCGCCTGGCGCATGCCCACGAACACCGCGCGGCTGACGATCGAGTGCCCGATGTGCAGCTCGGCGACCTTCGGGAGCGCGGCGATCGGGCGCACGTTGGCGGTCGCCAGCCCATGGCCGGCGTTGAACTGCAGCCCGGCCGCGACGATCGCCGCACCGGCCGCCCGCACCTTCGCCAGCTCGGCCTGCACCGCCGCGTCCTCGGTGCGGCCGCCGGCGGCCAGGACGGCATGCGCGTACGGCCCGGTGTGGATCTCGCAGACCTTCGCGCCCGCCTTCGCCGCGGCCTCGATCTGCGCGGGATCCGCGTCCACGAAGATGCTCGTCGGGATGCCCGCGCCGGCCAGGCGCTGCACGACCTCGCGCACGCGCGCCGCCTGGGCGCGGACGTCCAGGCCGCCCTCGGTGGTCACCTCGTGGCGCCCCTCGGGCACCAGCATCGCGATCGCTGGACGCACCTCGCACGCGATGCCGACCATCTCGTCGGTCGCGGCCATCTCCAGGTTGAGCGCCACCGGGATCTCGGCACGCAGCCTGCGCACGTCGGCGTCCTGGATGTGGCGGCGGTCCTCGCGCAGGTGCACCGTGATCGAGTCCGCGCCGCCGGCGATCGCCTCGAACGCGGCCTGCACGGGGCACGGCTCGTGCCCGCGGCGCGCCTGGCGCACCGTGGCGACGTGGTCGATGTTGACGCCGAGCTCGATCATGGGGACGTTGCCGCGCGTGGGGGACGCGCGGGACGACGAGTATAGGAAGCACGCGTCGCGCCCCGGCCGCACGGGTACCATCCACCCCATGCCAGGCTTCCAAGAGCTGCTTTCCGGCCTCGAACACGACATGATCGGACAGGGGAACCGGGTCCTGGAGCTCTGCACCCAGGCGGTGGAGAGCTACTTCGACCTGGACCTGGAGAAGGCCACCGGCATCGAGGCGCTGGACGTCGAGGTCGACCGCGTCGACGTCGAGCTCGAGAAGCGCTCCGTGCCGCTCCTGGCGATGGGCCAGACCGACGAGCACGAGATCCGCCGGGTCCTGACCATCGTCAAGGTCAACAACGAGTACGAGCGGATCGCCGACTGCGGCGTCAACATCGCCGAGCGCGTGCTGGACGAGCGCGAGCGCTCGATCCGCGTGCCCGACACGTTCCGCGTGATGGCCAACAGCGTGCTCGGCATGCTGCGCGACACGAACCGCGCCTTCGCGCGCCACGACGCGAACCTTGCGCGCCAGGTCCTCCTCTTCGACGACACCGTCGAGCGCTTCAAGAAGGAGATCCAGCTGCAGGCGCAGGAGCAGGTCGCCGGCGGCCACCTGACCGTGCGCTTCGCGTTCGGGCTGACCAGCGTCACCAAGAGCGTCGAGCGCATCGCCGACCACTGCACGAACATCTGCGAGCAGGTCATCTACCTGGAGAGCGGCAAGATCGTGCGTCACCGGCCCGAGGGCTGGAGCGAACCGAGCGCCCCCGGCACCTGACCCGCCCGGCGCAAAGAGGACCACACATGGCAGCCCCCACGCTCAACGAGACCAGGCAGCGCCTGGAGCGCACCGGCCAGCAGCACCTGCTGGCGTTCTGGGATTCGCTGGACGAGGCGAAGCGCGCGCACCTGCTTGCCGAGGTCGCGCGGCTGCCGCTCGAGCACCTGGCGTCGATGCTCTCGCAGGCCGCGTCGCTGCAGAAGCCGGCGGCCAACGACATCCGCCCGGTGCGCCCCGCGCTGCGCAGCGGCCCGGACGGCGACAAGTACCGCGCGATCGGCGCCGACCTGGTGCGCCGCGGCAAGGTGGCCGCCTTCGTCGTGGCCGGCGGCCAGGGCACGCGCCTGGGCTGGAAGGGCCCCAAGGGCACGTTCCCCGCGACGCCCGTCGCCGGCAAGCCGCTCTTCCGCGTGTTCGCCGAGCAGATCGTCGCCGCCGAGCGCACGTACGGCGTGCGCATCCCGTGGTACGTGATGACCAGCGAGGCCAACCACGCCGAGACCGAGTCGTTCTTCGAGGACAACCGCTGGTTCGGCCGCTCGCCCGCCGACACCATGCTGTTCGTGCAGGGCATGGTGCCGAGCGTCGCGCTGGACGGCCGCGTGCTGCTCGAGGAGCCGTGGCAGCCGGCGCTGAACCCCGACGGGCACGGCGGGTCGCTGAAGGCGCTGCGCACGGCGGGCGCGCTGGACCACATGCAGTCGCTCGGCATCGAGCACCTCTGCTACTTCCAGGTGGACAACCCGAGCGTCCACGTGATCGACCCGCTCTTCCTGGGCCTGCACGTGGCGTCGCCCGAGTCGAGCGCCGAGATGAGCTCGAAGAGCGTGCTGAAGCGCGACCCGACCGAGAAGGTCGGCATCTTCGTGAAGGCGCCCCGCCTCACGGTGCTGGAGTACAGCGACGCGCCGAAGGACATCCTGGACGCCCGCGACGCGCAGGGCGAGATGCTCTACGGCGAGGGATCGATCGCGATCCACGCAATCGGCGTGGACTTCATCCGCCGCATCACGGACCATCCGCTCGGATCGGTGCTGCCGTGGCACCGCGCGATCAAGAAGGTGCCGCACGTCGACCTCGCCACGGGGGCCCGCGTGGAACCGGCCGAGGCCAACGCGATCAAGCTGGAGACGTTCGTCTTCGACGCCCTGAAGGAGGCGCAGGCCCCGATCGTCATGCGCACGGACCGCGTCGAGGAGTTCGCCCCGATCAAGAACGGCAGCGGCGAGGACAGCCCCGCCACCAGCAAGGCGCTGCAGGTGGAACGAGCGGTGCGCTGGCTGCGCGAGGCCGGCATCCAGGTGCCCTGCCACGCGAACGGCGCGCCCGACTGCATGGTCGAGATCTCGCCGCTCACCGCGAGCGGGCCCGACGACCTGCTCCGCAACCCGCCCCGGAAGGCGATCGTCGCGGGCGGCGAGTTCCTGCTCTGAGCATCACGCGGTCGCCCCGGCCTGGGCCGGGCGCATGTCCGCCAGGATCGCCTGCACGCCGCGGTTGCCGCGGAAGGTGTCCAGCTCGGGCCGCACGATGACGTCGACCGTGCGCCCGGGGGCCAGGCGGGCCGCATGCTCGGCGCCGCCCCACCACACCACGCGCACCGCGCCCGGCAGCGTGAACTCCAGGTGCGTCCCCTGCCCGCCGAAGATGCGCGCGCCGCCGACGGGCCGCACGCCGCGCAGCAGGAACGCCGGCTCGGGGTTGCCGCGTCCGAAGGGGCGCAGCCGGTCGAGCGCCGCGACGGCGTCCGGCGTGAGCTCCTGCGGGTCGACCTCCAGGTCGTAGCGGCGCGCGGGGCCCACCGGCTTCCCACCCGAGCGCGCCGCGCATTCCGCGGACACGCGCGACGCGAACTCGGGCACGTCGCCCACGGCCACCGTCACGCCCAGCGCGAAGGCATGCCCGCCGCCGCGCTGCATGAGCGTTCCGGCCGCGCTGCGCACGGCGGACAGGATGTCAAGCCCCTCGACGCTGCGGCCGCTGCCCTTGGCCGTGCCGTCGTCGCGGATCGCCATCAGGATCGCGGGGCGCCCGTAGCGCTCGGCCACCTTCTGCGCGACGATCCCGACCACGCCCTCGTGCCAGCGCACGTCGGCCAGCACGATCGCGCCGGCGTCCGCCAGTCCCTCGCGCTCGACGCGCTCGCAGGCCTGCTCGAAGAACTCGCGGTCCATGCGCTTGCGGCGCTCGTTCATCTCGGACACGGTGCGCACGATCGCGCGCGCGCGGTCGGCGTCCTCCGTGATCAGCAGCTCGACGGCCTCGGCGGCGTGGCCCAGGCGACCCGTCACGTTCAGCCGCGGCCCGATGCGGAAGCCGACGTCCGACGACTGCACCTTCTTGCCGCGGTCCAGCTGCGAATCGTCGAGCAGCGCGCGCAGGCCGGCGATCCGCGTGGACTGGATCGCGCCCAGGCCGCAGGCGACGAAGATCCGGTTCTCGTCCAGCAGCGGCATCACGTCGGCCACCGTTCCGCACGCGACCAGCGGCAGGCAGGCGACCAGCGACTCGTTGAGCACCTTGGCGATCCGGTCGCCGCCGCACCAGACGCGGCACAGCTCGCACGCCACCTTGAAGGCGACCGCGGCACCGCACAGATCGGCGAACGGCGCCGGCTCGCGGCCGTGGAGCGCGGGGTGCGCGATCGCGGTGGCGTCGGCGATGCCGTCCGGATCGGCGTGGTGGTGGTCGGTGATGAGCAGTTCCAGGCCAAGCTCGCGCGCGCGCCGCGCCGGACCCACGGCCGAGACGCCGCAGTCGACGGTCACGACCACCTGCACGCCCTGCGCAGCCAGCGATTCCAGCGCGCCCTCGTTGAGGCCGTAGCCCTCCTCGAAGCGGTCCGGGACGTACCAGCGCAGGTCGGCATCCGGCTTGATCGCGCGGATCGTGCGCCACAGGATGGCCGTCGCCGTGATGCCGTCGGCGTCGTAGTCGCCGTAGATCGCGATGGGCCGGCCGGCGCGGATCGCGGCCTCGAGCCGTTCGGCGACGGCGGTCGCCCCGGGCAGGGTGCGGCCCGGGTGCAGCGCGGCCAGCGCCGGCTGCTCCAGGATCCTCACCGACCGCTCGTCCGACGGGTACCCACGCGCCAGCCGCACGCGCTCCACGAGCGACGTGCCGCCCGCGGCGGCGGAAAGGTCCCCGGTCTGGATCCAACGGCTCTCCAAGGCTGCCATGGCCGGAGCGTAACCCCGGCCGCGGAAGCAAGACCTTCCCCCGGGGTGCCCGCCACGCCCCGCAACCGCCGCCCGGGGTCCGTCGGGCCCGCACAGACCGAAGGCCGCCACCGGATTCCGCGGATTCCGGCACGCCGGGCCGCCCCCGGCTCACGCCCCCGGCGCGGCCCAGTCGATACCCTTCCCGCGTGCGCAACCACCGCTACAAGTCGATCCTGCTCTTCGGCGCCCCCGGCGTCGGGAAGGGCACCCAGGGCAAGATCATCGGTCACATCCCCGGGTTCTTCCACCTGGCGTGCGGCGACGTGTTCCGTTCGCTCGACATGACCAGCGAACTGGGAATGAAGTTCCTCGAATTCAGTTCGCGCGGCGAGCTCGTCCCCGACGAGCTGACGATCGAGATGTGGAAGACGAACATGCACGCGCAGACGGTGCTGAGCAACTACAAGCCTGCACAGGACGTGCTGGTGCTGGACGGCATCCCGCGCAACCTGGGCCAGGCGCGTGCGCTCGACCCCTACATCGACGTGCTGAAGGTCATCCACCTGGTCTGCCGCGACGTCGACGCGATGGTGATGCGCATGCGCCGCCGCGCGCTGAAAGAAAACCGCCTTGACGACGCCGACGAGAAGGTAATTCGACGCCGTTTCGAGGTCTACCAGCGCGAAACCGCGCCGGTCCTGCAGTTCTATCCCAAGGAAATCGTCCACGAGGTCGACGCCGTGGGCTCGCCGGCGGTCATCCTGCAGCGCGTGCTCGACATCCTCGCGCCTGTCCAGGACGCGCATTTCAAGAATCCTCTCTCGGGAGATGGAAAATCCTGACCGCTTGGCTTGACTTCGCCGCCTGAAGATGCTTTACTTCTCCTGAAACGACCGCGATTTGCGGTCCTCACGAGCCCCCGGAAGCGCGTCGCGTTGACCTCACGGTCCGCGGCGCGTTTATTTTTGCGGCAGGTGTTTCCGGCGGCTCAGCGTGGCTCGGACCGCGGGGCAGCCCCGGCGGGCGGCTGCTCGCGCAACTCGGCCGGCATCAGCTCGCGGAATCGCTCGACGACCGCTTCCCACCACTCGCGCTCGGCCGGCTCCAGGGTGGGCACGCGCGCCTGCGCCTCCAGCTGCCGCAGCTGCGCCTGCAGGATCGGGCCCAGCCCGCGGCTGAACCCGGTGCGCTCGGCGTTCGCGAGCGTCTCCTTGAGCCGCACGATGTCGGGGTGCGAGTCGACGTCCGGACGCTCGCCGGCCAACGCCTGCACGGGCAGCACGGCGACCGGCACCGGGAAGTCCTCGGCCAGCCGCAGCGCACGCAGGCGCGCCTGCGCCTCGACGGCCGGCGCGTCGTTGATCGCGTTGCCGTCGCCCAGGCGGTCCAGGTCCTCGCGCGAACCAAGCTCCACCTGCAGGTCGACGCGCGTCTCGACCGGCTTGCCGTCGGGCCCGCCCTTCACGCGGCCAAGCTCGTCGCGCTCGCCGCGCATCACGATCATCGCGATGCGGTCGCCCGGCCGGCGCGCCTGCACGATCGCGGTCAGCTGGGTCGAGACCTGGATGCGCTGGCCCTCGATCGAGACGATGCGGTCCCCCGGCTTCAGCACCTTCTGCGCCGGCATGCCCGGCACCAGCCCGGTCACCACGACGCCGTCGTTCTCCTCGAAGCGCGCCGCCATCTGGATCCCCAGCGCGCCGCGCGGCGCATGGACCAGGCGCTCCTGGCCGACGTGCAGCAGGCGGGCGTGCGCCTCGGGCGGAAGCCCGCCGGTGCGCAGGTGGACCCAGATCTGTTCGTCGGGGATCGCGCGGTCCAGCAGGCGGGTCGTCGCGTCGGTGCGCTCGGCCCATTCGAGCGAGGAAAGCCCCCGCACCAGAGCGGTCACGGCGGGGTCGGGCACGACGCCGGCCAGCCGGTCGGCGGTCCACGGGATGGGCTCCTCCTGCGCGGCGGTCGTGGCGCCGATCAGGCGGCTGAGGCGCGCGTCGTCCTGGCGGAGCCGGGCACCCTGGCCGGGGACGGCCTGCACGCGCGGCTTGCCGGGGATCGGCTGACGGTCCTCGGGCAGCAGCACCTGCGCTTGGGTGCGGATGGACAGCGCCGCGCACAGCACGGCGGCAGCGGCGATCAACCGCCCAGCCGCACGATCGCGTCGGCGTTCGACTCGATCCAGTCCAGCTTGCGACGGATGAACGGAAGGAACGCGTCCGCCCGCAACTGCGAGAAGCGGCCCGTCCGGGCGATCGGCACGATGCTTTCCAGCGCGCACGCCTCGATCATAAGCCACGGCAGCGCGCGCCGTTCCGCGGCCATGAGCGATTCGCGCATGCCGCGCTCGAGCCCTGCGACCAGGCCGGCAGCGCGCGACAGCGAGAGCTCCGGTACCCACTCGCCGGCGGGCCGCCCGGCGATCGGCTCGTTCGCGAAGTGCATCGCGGCGTTCGCGACCTCGCTGGCGCGCCAGTCGACCCGGGCGCCGTCGAAGTCCAGGATGGCCCGGACGCGCTCGCCGTCGAAGAGGACGTTGCCCGGGTGCATGTCGCCGTGGATGCAGAGGCGTGGGCCCGCATCGAGCCCCGCCCGCCGGGCCTGCGCCGTGGCCCGCCCGGCCGCGTCCGCGATCGCGCGCACGTCGCGCTCCAGCGCCGCGGTGTCCGTGTCGGCGTCGATGCGGTGGACGCGGCGCACGACCAGGTCGGCGGCATGCAGGAGCGACGTGCTGGCGTGGAACGACCCGACCGGAGGCTTCGGCCCGGGGTCGAAGCCGCGCGACGCATGCAGCAGCTCGCCGACGGCGACGCCGACCTCGGCCGCATCGTCCAGCGAGCAGCGCCAGCGGGCGCCGTCGACCCAGTCGAACAGCTCGTACGTGCCGTCCGGCATGACCACCGCGGTGGCGCCGTCCTGGGCCGCCACGATCCGGGCCACGGGCACGCCGGCCCCGGCCAGGTGCTGCTGGAATCGATGGACGAACTCCACGACGTGCGGCACCGACTTGCGCGGGTCCCGGCGCTTGATCAGGTAGCTGCCCATCGGCGTGCGCAGCCGGCTCTTGGCGCTCTGGCGCGACCCACGGCCGATCGGCTCGGCGACGACGGGGCGCGGGATGCCCCACCGCGCGATCGCCGCCCGGACCTCGGCCGCCGTGAGCAGCTCGCGATCGTGCGCGGTCATTCGGCGTTCTGCGCCTGTTCCTTGATGCGGTCGATCGCCGTCTTGATCTCGACGATGCGGCGCGCGATCTCGACGTCGGCGCTCTTCGAGGCGATGGTGTTCGCCTCGCGCAGCATCTCCTGCGCCAGGAAGTCGAGCGTGCGGCCCGCGGGCTGCGGGTTCGACGGCTCGATGATGGACCGGAACTGCTCCAGGTGGCCGCCCAGCCGCGCGATCTCCTCGGCGATGTCCGAGCGTTCGGCGTAGATGGCGACTTCCTTGATCAGGTCGGCGTCGTTGACGGTCGCGCCCACTTCCTTCAGCAGCGCGTTCACGCGCGTGCGCAGGCGCTCCTGGTACTGCGAGACCACCTGCGGCGCGCGCTCGCGCACGGCGGCCAGGCGGTCGGCGATCTGCGCGCCGAACTCGGCCAGCAGCAGGCGCAGCGCCTCGCCCTCGCGCTCGCGCATCGCCAGCAGCGCGTCGCACGCCTGGCCCGCAAGGCGCAGCAGGTCGGCGCGCGACTCCTCGGCCAGCCGCTCGGCACGGTCGTCGGTGATCACGCCCGGCAGCGAGAGCAGGTCCGCCATGCGGATCTCCGCGACGACGCCCTTCGGCATCGCCTGCTGCAGCTGCGCGGCGTAGGCGGCCACGGCGGCGGTGTCGATGCGCGCAACGGCCTTGCCGGCGGACTGCGTGATGCGCACGGTGACGGTCACGCTGCCGCGCGAGAGGCGGCGCGCGACCAGGGACTCGAGCTCGGGCTCGAGCGGCTCGAAGTCCGAGGGCAGCCGCATCACGCTCTTGAAGAAGCGGTTGTTGACCGAGCGCACCTCGACCGTGCAGCGCGTGCCGTCACGCTCCGCCGTCGCTGCACCGAAGCCGGTCATCGAGCGGATCATGCGTGGGCCTCGGCGGGTGCGGGCGCGCGGGTGCGCGCAGGGGGATTACTTGGGGGCCGGCGCAGGCGCGGGGGCGCTGGCCGGAGCGGGCGCGGGAGCGGCGGGCGCGGGCGCGGTGGCCGGGGCCGGGGCCGGGGCCGG
>JBEIFT010000072.1:0-11443 GCA_040382255.1 Phycisphaeraceae bacterium | reverse complement strand
GCGCTGGGCTTCCTGGTCGGCGTCGCGATCGCCGGGCAGATGTTCTACAACTTCACGCTGGACAACCTGAAGTACTTCGGCGCGATGAAGGCGATGGGCGCCACCACGACGCGGCTGCTGGGCCTGGTCGCGCTGCAGGGGATGGTGGCCGGCGGGCTGGGCCTGGGACTGGGCCTGGGCGTGACCTCGATCGTCGGCCTGGTGATCCCGCCCGAGAAGCTCGCCTTCAAGATGACGTGGCACATCCCCGTCATCTCGGCTGGCGCGGTGATCTTCATCGTCGTCGCGTCCAGCCTGGTCAGCATGCGCCGCGTCGTGAAGCTCGACCCGTCGGAGGTGTTCCAGGGATGAACGAGCCGCTTGCCATCCGGTGCCGCGGGCTGTTCAAGAGCTTCGGCGTGGGCGACTCGATCGTCCGCGCGCTGCGCGGCGTGGACCTGGACGTGCGCCGCGGCGAGATGATGGCCCTGGTGGGACCCTCGGGCTGCGGCAAGACGACGCTGATCTCGATCCTGGCGGGCCTGCTGAGCGCCGACGAGGGCGACCTGGACGTGATGGGCACCGACCCGGGCGCGCTGGACTCGCACGACCGCACCGTCTGGCGTGGGCAGAACGTCGGCTTCATCTTCCAGCAGTTCAACCTGATCCCGCAGGTCTCGATCCTCGAGAACGTCGCGGTGCCGCTGCTCCTGCGCCGGCACCCCAAGCGCGACGCGCTGGACCGAGCCGCGCTGCTCCTGGCCGAGGTCGGCCTGAAGGGCCGCGAGCTTTCCCGCCCGACCAAGCTCTCCGGCGGACAGCAGCAGCGCGTGGCGATCGCGCGCGCGCTGGTGACCGAGCCGCGCATCCTGGTCTGCGACGAGCCGACCAGTGCGCTGGACGGCGCAACCGGCCAGAAGGTCATGGGCCTCATCCGGCAGATGTCCTCCGGCGAGGACCGCGTGGTCATCGTCGTGACGCACGACGAGCGCATCTTCCACTTCGCAGACCGCATCGCGCACCTGGATGACGGCAAGGTCACCCACGTCAGCACGCCGTCCGAGGCGCTGGCCGAGTCCGCGCGCCGGATGGGCGACCTGACGCCCCGCACCTGAGCTACGCTCAACCCACGAGACCCCCATGAAGTGGAAGTTCGTCCTCCTCCCCGTGCTCGCCGTCATCGGCATCTTCGCCGCGATCTTCACGGTCCGGAAGCAGAACCAGCCGCTGCCCGCGCCCCCGCCGACGGTGCCGCCGATGGCCTCGCCCTACGGCGACCGCGTGAGCGGCTCGGGAATCGTGGAGCCTTCGTCCGAGCTGATCGAGCTGGGTGCCCCGGTCAGCGGCCTGGTCGAGGAGGTGATGGTCAAGGAAGGGCAGCATGTCACCAAGGGCGATCCGCTCTTCGTGATCGACCGCCGTGCGCTGGCCAGCCAGCTGGGCAACGCGAACGCCCGTCTCGAGGCGTCGAAGGCGCGCTACGAGCAGGCGAAGTCCCTGCCGAAGCCGGAGATGCTGGCGCAGGCGCAGGCGCGCGCCGACCAGGCCCGCGCCGCGGTCAACGACGCACAGGGCCGCCTGGACCGCCTGCTGGCGATCGGTGAGGCCGGCGCGATCAGCCGCAACGAGCGCCCCACGCGCGAGTTCGAGCTGGCGAACGCCAAGGCGCGCCTGGCCGAGGCCGAGTCCAACCTGGAGTTCGTCCGCAAGGGCACGTACCCCGAGGACCTGCGCGTGATCGCCGCCGACGTGACCGCGGCCGACGCCGAGGTCAGCATGATCAAGACCGAGCTCGACCGCTGCATCGCGCGCGCGCCCATCGATGCGCACGTGCTGCGCATCGACGCACGGCCCGGCCAGTACGCCGCGGCCGGCCCCGGCGCCAAGACGCAGATGACGCTGGGCGACCTGGAGCCGCTGAACATCCGCGTCGACATCGACGAACTGGACGCCTGGCGCTTCAGCCCGACGGGCAAGGCCGTCGCGAGCCTCCGCGGCGGCAAGCAGGCGACCTTCCCGCTGCGCTTCGTCCGCCGCGTGCCGCTCGTCCAGCCCAAGCGGACGCTCAGCGGCGAGAACGCCGAGCGCATCGACACGCGCGTGCTGCAGCTGATCTACCAGTTCGAGGACGAGGCCCCGCCAGTCGCCCCCGGGCAGATGCTCGACGTGTTCATCGAGAGCGCGGGCGTGCCCCGGCTGCCGGACGCGGCACCGGCCGGCGGCGCCCAGGCCCCGGCGTCGGACGATGCCCAGGCCGCGAAGCCCGCCGACGCCGGATCCGACGCGGCGAAGCCCTGAGGATCCAGGCAGCGCCATGGCCGACGCCGCCCCCGTCAACCAGGACCTGCTGCGCGAGCGCCGGGCCATCGTGCTGGCGCTGGTGCTGGGCATCGTCCTGACGGCGGTGAAGTTCGTCGCGTGGCGGATGACCGGGTCGTCCGCCGTGTACAGCGATGCGGTCGAGTCGATCGTCAACATCGCGGCCAGCGGCTTCGCGCTGTGGGCGATCCACCAGGCGCACCGGCCCGCCGACCGCACGCACCCCTACGGGCACGGTCGGTTCGAGTTCCTGAGCGCGTCCGCCGAGGGCGCGCTGATCGCGGCCGCGGCGGTGAGCATCGTGTGGGAGGCCGTGCACCGGATGCTCGCGGGCGACGTCCACGTCGAGCGTGCCGGATGGGGCATCGCCGTGGTCGGTGCGACCGTGCTTGCCAACGGCGGCATGGGTGCGTGGCTGGTCATGCTGGGGCGCCGCAGGAAGTCGTCCGCCCTCGAGAGCGACGGCAAGCACCTGCTGACCGACTCGGTGACCAGCCTGGGCGCCATCGCGGCGCTGCTGCTGGTGCACTTCACGGGGCAGTCGTGGATCGACCCGGTCGTCGCGCTCGTCATGGCGTGCGTGATCCTGGTGGTCGGCTACCGCATCGTCCGCCACGCGCTCGGCAACCTGCTCGACGAGCAGGATGCCGGCGACTACGAGACCGTGCGCGGCATCCTGGACGCGCACGTCGCGGCACCGGGCCGCGCGGCGCGCGCTCCGGCGATCCTGGGATGGCACAAGCTGCGCACGCGGCACATCGGACGGCACCACTGGGTGGACTTCCACGTGCAGGTGCCCGGGACCATGGACGTGCGCAGCGCGCACGAGCTTGCCACCGCGATCGAGCTGGAGATCGAGGCCGCGCTGGGCTGCGGCGAGGACGGCGGCAACGCCACCGCGCACGTCGAGCCGGCGGAGTGAGGCCGCTCAGCCCAGGATGAGCGCGCCGGCGGCGGCAGCCGCGGCGGCGATCGCGATCACGGGGATGCCCGCGCCGCGCCCGCCGCGCATGCCGAGCGGTGCAGCCAGGAGCGCCATGCACGCCCCTCCGATGCACGCACTTCCGGCGTCCTTGATCCCGGCGGGTGCGACGTCCTGCACGAGCGCGGCGCCGAGCACCGCGATGACCGCGCAGTTCGCACCCGCGAGCGCTGCACGCATGCCGGGCACGGCTTGAAGCCGGTGCCACGCGGGCAGCACGGCGACCACCGCCAGCAGGCCGGGAAGGAAGATCGCCATCACCAGGAGCGCGGCACCCGCCGCCGCCGCGATCGGCCCCGCCTGCGCCTGCATCGCGGCGCCCAGGTACGCCACCATCGTGAAGAGCGGCCCGGGCACGGCCTGTGCCAGTGCATAGCCAGAGAGCACCGTGTCGGCGGGCATCCACTCGTTCGCGACGAACGGCTCCTGGACCAGCGGAAGCACGACGTGCCCGCCGCCGAAGACGAGGGCGCCGGCGCGCGTGCAGGCGGCCGCCGCCTGCAGGATGGGGGGTGCCCCGACGGCCAGCATGGTCAGGGCCAAGGCACCGAGGAAGCCGAGCGCCGCAAGCGCCGACAGCGCGCGCGGCAGATGGAACGCGCGCGCGCGGGCATCGGTATCGTCGGGATCCCCGGCCGCGGGGACGTGGACCGGCGTGCGCGACCCGAGCGCGAACGCGCCGCACGCTGCGCCCACGCCGATCGCCAGCGGCTGCGCCGCCGCGGCCATCCATGCCGGAAGGGACGCGACGCCGGCCGCGAGCAGCGCAACCAGCAGCGCGGCCGCGAGCGCGACGTGCATGCGCGTGGGCGCCAGCGTGCGCACCATGCCGATCAGGGCGTTCGCGACCACCGCAACCGCGAATGCGCGCAGGCCCGCAAGCCAGCCGGCACCCACGATCGCCCCGGTGCCCGCGAGCGCACCGCCCGCGATCCCGAGCGCCAGCGCGCTCGGAAGCGTGAACCCCAGCCACGCCGCCGGCCCGCCCGCAGGCCCGGCGCGGCGCAGGCCGATCGCGAAGCCGAGCTGGGAACTCGTCGGGCCCGGCAGGAACTGGCAGAGCGCGACCGTGTCGGCGAATTCCTCCTCGCGCATCCAGCGCCGGCGCACGACGATCTCGTGCCGGAAGATCCCGACGTGCGCCGTCGGCCCGCCGAACGACGTCAGGCCGAGCCGCAGGAAGACGGTGAACGTCTCGAGCGCAGGGTGCACGGGCGGAAGGGTAGCCTTCCCGGCCGATGGCACGCATTCCTTCCGCCCCGCCGATCGACCTTGCCACGCTGCGCGCGCTGTGGAAGCCGCGCCGCGATTCCTATGCGCAGGCCCACCTGTACGAGGACAACCGCATCCGCATCCACCGCGCGTTCACGTGGCTCGAGCACGCGGCGTCGTGCCGCGAGTCGGAGCTGGACGACCGCCTGCTGGCGCAGTGGTCGGGCCTGGCGGCGCTGTTTGCGCGCTGGGACGGCGTGAAGGCGCAGCCCGTGGTGCAGAAGGCCGCGCTGGCGGCGTTCGTGCGGCAGCTGGTCGCGACGGACCAGGACGGCCTGCTTGCCGCGGCACTGCTGCGCGACCGCGCGGTGCTGGGCGGCGTCTTCGCCGACCGCTACCTGGCGCGGTTCTTCCCCGCCGCGGTCGACCTGCGTGGCCTCTACGAGCGCCGCCGCTGGGAGAAGCTGCTCACCCTGCTCCTCGAGCGCATCGCGTTCGTCCACGCGCAGGTGGCGGGCGGCGGCGCGACCTACGGCAGCCGCGAGAACCGCACCGTCGTGAAGCGCGCGTCGATGGCGCTGGACCGGATCACGATGGCCTCGATCCAGGTGGTCATCGACCACGGCTACTCGGACGACTGGGGCGAGCTGTGCTGGCCCCCGGCACGCCGCTGACCGCCGCGCGCGATCGCGTCCTTCCCGAACCGGTGCGCGATGGCGTCGGCCACGCGGTCGACGGCGCGTTCGCGATCGGCGCGCGGGTCGCCGAAGAGCAGGCCCTGCGTGCCGTCGCCGGCATCCCCGCATTCCAGCCGCACGCCCACCAGGCGCACGGGCACGAACCCCGCCGCGGCCCAGCGCCGGAAGAGCTCCTTCGCCGCGGCCAGCAGCACCAGCGTGCGGTCCGTCGGTTCGCGCAGCGTGCTGCTGCGCGTGACGGTCTCGAAATCGCCGTAGCGGATCTTGACGGTGACGCGCCGCGCCACCGCTCCCGCGGCGCGCAGCCGCAGGCACGCGCCTTCCGTCAGCTCGTGCAGCGCGTCCAGCACGTCCTCGGGGTCGTCCAGGTCGTCGTGGAAGGTCGTCTCGTGCCCGACGCCCTTTCGCTCGTGCTCGGGCTCGACGGCACGGTCGTCGTGCCCCAGTGCACGCGCCTGCATCGCCAGCGCGTGGTCGCCCAGGCGCGCCGCCAGCTCCTCGGCCTCCATCCGCTGCAGGTCGCCGAAGGTGCGGATGCCCGCCGCGTGGAAGCGCGGCAGCGTGCGTGGGCCGACGCCCCACATCCGCTCGATGCCGAACGGCGCCAACCACGCCGCCAGTCCCTCGGCGGGGGCGACGGTCATGCCGTCCGGCTTGCGGACGTCGGTCGCGAGCTTCGCCACGAACTTGTTCGGGCCGACGCCCACGCTCGCGGTCAGGCCGGTCTCGGCATGCACGGCCGCGCGGATCGAACGCCCGATCGTGGGCCCGTCGCCGTGCAGGCGGACGCTGCCCGTGCAGTCGACGAACGCCTCGTCCACCGAGAGCGACTCGACCAGCGGCGAGTAGCGCCCCAGGACCGCCATGAAGCGCCCGCTCAGCTCCGCGTAGCGCGCGAAGCGGGCGGGCGCGACGATCGCGTGCGGGCAGAGCGCCAGGGCACGCGCCATGGGCATGGCGCTGCGGCAGCCGAACGCGCGCGCCTCGTAGCTGGCGGCGGCCACCACGCCGCGCTTCGACCGCCCGCCAACCAGGACGGGCTTCCCGCGCTTGGATGGGTCGTCGAGCTGCTCGACCGACGCAAAGAACGCGTCCAGGTCGGCGTGGAGGATGAGCCGTGGGGGCGCCACCTGCAACACCCTACCGCCTGCCCGGTAGGCTTCCGGCATGCCTTCGCCCGTGATCGCCGAGGTCTCCGCTCCCGTCCTGCTCCAGGTCCTGGGGCGGACGCACCCGCTGTTCGTGCACCTTCCGCTGGGGCTCGTGCTGGGCGCCGGCGTGGCCGAGGCCGTGCGGGCCGTCCAGCGCCGCCGGCAGCTCTCCGGCTTCACGGTGCCCGGCCTGTGGATCGCCGCGGGCGGCGCCGTGGCGGCGTGCGTCTCGGGCTGGTTCTTCGCCTGGGACGAGGGCGGTGGCGGATCCCTGTTCTGGCACCGTTGGCTGGGCATCGCGGTCGCGGCGTTCCTGCTGGGGCTGGCCTGGATGGCCACACGCGCCACGCGCGAGGGCAGCCGCACCGCGCCGCAGCCGGTGCCGGTGGTGCGGATCGGCGTGTTCGTGCTGGCGGTGATGGTCGCGTGGGTGGGCCACCTGGGCGGCGACATGGTGTGGGGCGAGAACTACGTCATCCAGCCGATCCTTGGCCAGGCCGGTGACCGCAAGCCTTCGGCGGACACGAATGCGGACCGCGTCGCGGCGCCTGCCTCCGCCGGAACGGCGGCCGCCGCGCTGGGCGGCAACGCGAACGCGCCCGAGGGCGCGGGCACGCCGTCGGACGGCACCACGCTCTACGCGTCGAAGGTGCTCCCGCTGCTCGAGGAGCGCTGCTACCAGTGCCACGGCAACGGCAAGCACAAGGGCGGCCTCTCGCTGGACGACACGGAGAGCGTGCACGGCAAGAACGACCAGGGCGACTGGATCGCCAATCCCGTGAACCCGGACGGCAGCCTGCTGATCGCACGCGTGCTTCTGCCCGCGGGCCACGACGAGGCCATGCCCCCGAAGGGCGAGCGGCTGAAGCCCGACGAGGTCGCGGCCCTCCGCACGTGGATCAAGGCCGGCGCGCCCATGGAACTGCCCAAGGGCGCCGCGCCTGCCGGCCCGGCTGCCGCGCAGGGCGCACCGGTCGCCGCGAAGCCCGACGCGCGTGCACGCGAAGTCGCGGCGGATTCGCCCGCGTACTGGGCCGGCATGGCGCCGATCCCCGCCGCGCTGGTCGAGCAGGGGGCTGCGCTGCGCACCCGCGGCATCAACGTCGCACCGGTCGCGCGCAACGCGCCGACCTTCGACGTGTCGGTGCCCGGCGCCCGTGCGTTCCGCGACGCCGACCTGGCGGCGCTCGCGCCGTTCGCCGATCGTGTCGAGCGCCTCTCGCTGGCGCGCACCGCCGTGACCGATGCGGGTGCGGCCGGCGCGCCCTCGATGCCGAACGTGCGCACGCTGCGGCTGGACCACACCGCGCTCACCGACGCCGGGATCGGCGCCGTCCTGGCGCACTGTCCCAAGGCCGAGGTCGTGAACCTGGTCGGCACGCAGGCCACCGACGCTGTCTTCGCCCCGCTGGGTTCGCTGCCCGCGCTGCGCCGCGTCTTCGTCTGGGACACTCGCATCTCGGCGGCCGGGATCGACGCCTTCCGCCGGTCCCGCCCGTCCGTCGAAATCGTCGTCGGCGCCGGTGTCCCCGGGACCTCGGCCGTCGACGGTCCGCCCGTAACCGGGCCCTGACCGGGCCTTCGTGCATCGATTGCAGCTTCCGCACACGCGGCGCCGAACCGCCGCCCACCCAAGGGGTACGAACAGCATGACCACCGCACGCCGAGACTTCCTGATGATGGCCGCCGCCATGGGCGCCGCCGCCGCGTCGTCCACGATCACGCGCCCGGCGCAGGCCGCGCGCAGCCTGCTCGACGGCACCGCCGCGCCGCCCGCACCGGCCGGCGCCGCACAGCCGATCATCGTCGGCTCCGGCAGCAACCACTACCAGGTGATGCACGACTGGCTGAAGCCGCCGGCCGACATCGTCTACGGCGACACGCACGGCGTGGCGCAGGACGCGGCAGGCAACATCTACCTGGCGCACACCGTGCACCCGACCAGCCCGAAGAAGGACGCGGTGCTGGTGTTCTCGCCCGACGGCACGTTCCTGCGCAGCTGGGGCGCGGCCTTCGCGGGCGGCGCGCACGGGCTGGACCTGCATGCCGAGTCCGACGGCGAGTACCTGTACCACTGCGACACCGGCCGCCGGCTGGTCGTGAAGACGAAGCTCGACGGCACGGTCGTCTGGGAGGCTGGCTGCCCGATGGAGAGCGGCGTGTACAAGAGCCCCGACCAGTGGTGCCCGACGAACGCGACGTTCGGCCCGGACGGCACGGTCTTCGTCGGCGATGGCTACGGCGGCAGCTACATCCACGCGTTCGGCACCGACGGCAAGTGGAAGCGCATCGTCGCGCACCCGGGCAAGGACCCCGGCCAGGTCTCGTGCCCGCACGGCCTGCTGGTCGACCTGCGCGGCACCGCGTTCACGAAGGAGCCCACGCTCTGCGTCGCGGACCGCGGCAACCGGCGCATCCAGTACCTGACGCTGGACGGCAAGCACCTGGGCTTCGTCACCGAGGGCCAGCGCATGCCCTGCGACATGAAGACGCGCGGCGAGCTCATGCTGGTCCCGGACCTGGAGAGCGTCGTCACCATCGTCGACGGCCAGAACAAGCCGGTCGTGCACCTGTGCGACGGCCATCCGAGCAACCTGCGCGGCGCGCCGCGCGAGAAGTTCATCCCCGGCAAGTTCGTGCATCCGCACGACGCCATCTGGCTGGCCAACGGCGACATCCTGGTGGCGGAATGGGTGCCGATCGGCCGCGTGACCCTGCTGAAGCGCGTGGCGGCGGCCTGATCAGGCCCGCAGCGCCCGAGAACGGCCCGGTACGGCCCTCACAGGCCGCCGGGGCATGCGCACAGGCTGCACAGCCCGCGAATCCGCGCGCCTTCGCTGCCGGGGAGCGTGAACTTCCCGGGTCAGGCACTTGCATGCCCACGAGGTGGATCAGACAGTCCCAGCGTCGATCGGGTTGGGCGGCTTCGGCCGGAACTCGCGATGCTCGGCCTTCGGGTTGAGGAAAGGGACCTGCCGGGTGCCCCTCGCAGGGCAGGTGGGCTGATGGATCGGATGGTGGGCGCTTCGGCGAACCGTCCGATCCTTGCCCGTTTTGCGGGTCGCCGACTTCGGCCGCGCGCGGGCGCCTGATCCATGCGTCGAACGCTCGAAGCGCGGCATCCGCCACGTCGCGCGCCACCGCCCGCCGACCGGCGCGGCGACGGGCATCGGCCAGCTCGGGCGATGCGACCAGGGCCACGACTCCGGCCCGTGCGGCTTGACGGCTGGCCATCGAGACAAGCACCGGATCCGACGCCAGCGAGTCGCGGATCGTGCGCACGGAAGGGGGCGTGTCCACCGCGCGCGCGTCACTCGGCATCCACGCAGGCATGAACGGGTTGCCCACCAGCCCCGCCACGGCGCGAACGCGGTCGCGAGCGACGGCTGACTCCTCGTCGATCTCGGACCTGGACCAGCCTGCGCAGCCGCCGATCGCCGCGATCGCCTCGCGGGCGGCATCCGCGAACCGCATCAGGCCGTTTCGATGGGTTTCCGTGGCGCCCACCGGTGCCTGCTCGACCGTTGCGGCCCGGAGCAGCGCGGTCGCGAACGACCGAGCGGCGTCCTCACGCACCGGTTTGCCGTCGCTGGTGTCCAGCCCGGCGCGACCGGCGTCCAGCCACGCCCGCGTGCCGGCAACGAGTGACGCAACGTGCCTGTCATCGTGCGTGACCTCGCGCCCCGCAGCCGCAAGCGCGTCGCACACCGCGCCGGCTGCGCGGGCAACCGTCCCCGGCGCCACGCACCGCGACGCGCCCAGCGCCGCGCGCACGCCGTCCAGCAACTCCCGGGAGCGCGGGGGCAGCGTCGACGGATCGCGCACCGCTGCACCGGATGCAACTGCATCCGCGGACGTCGGCACTGCCTCGCCAAGCCACGCCAGCGCATCGGCCGCGTGCGCCGCGCGCACCCGCACGATCGCTTCGCCCTGCTCGTGATGGTCGCACCCGTGCCACGCTTCCAGCCAGGCCCCGCGTGCGATCGCCTCGGCCGCGCGCGCGTGCCCGCCGCGCAGCGCTCGCAGGCACGCGCGCTCGAACGCGATCGCGCCGACACCCGCCGACACGCCGTCCGCCGCCTGGATCGCGGCGATCGTCGCGGCGGCGGCGCCGGCGGCCGCCGGGTCGTCTGCCTCGATTGCCTGCAACAACGCGGCGGAGGCCTGGGCACGCACCTGCGCGGACGCCGCCATGCAGCCGAGCCCGGGCAGCAGCCGTTCGGCGGCATGGGGTGCATCGGTCGCATCGTCCGGCGCGGCACCCCCTTCCAGGATCGCCAGCCCCGCGATCTGGACGACCGCCAGCGGGCCATCCCGATCGGTGAACACCACCCGGTCTGGGAACGCGGCATGGGCATCGACCAGCACATCCGCCGGCACGACGTCCCGGGACGCATCGGGCCGGCGGAACGACACCGCGATCCGGAGCCCATCCGGGAACGCCGTCACCGTCGACGTCGGCCGGTGCTGGGTCCGGTCGACCACTTCCCCGTCCACCTCGGAGACGATGTCGTAGCCGACCGGTGCGCCGTGCACGAGCAGCGCGGCGTCCTGGTCGATCACCAGCGAGCGCAGCGACCGGCCGTCGAACTGCCAGCGCTCCAGCCGAAGCCGCCGGCCATCGGGGCGCAGCAGCTCGCGCGTGATCACCTGCGCCGCACGGCCGTCGTCGGGGCGCGCCGTGTCGCCGGACGCGTCCGGCACGGCATCGGCCGCACGGAAGCATCGCAGACCATCCTCCAGCGCGTACAGGTCGGGAGGGTTGATGAAGTCCGCGGGCCCGGGCCCCCATCGCTCGCGATGCGCCGCGCCGCCATCCTGCGCCAGGCGGACGCCGTCTGGCTCCCACCGCAGGTCGAGCCCGTCGGGGGAGAGCGGGAAGTCGAGTGCCATGTGCTCGGCGGCCGGCTCGTGCCACCAGGCACGCGCATGGGTGGTGCAGGGCGATCCCCACGCCGACACGCTCCACGCGATCGTCGGCGGGGCGTCCTCGCCGGTGAAACGCACGGCATGCGTCGTTGCCGTGCATGCAACCGCGCGCGAACCCGTTGCCGCCCAGGCGCGCAGCGCCGTGCGCACGCGGGCCGGTCCCGCGGGGTCCG
>JBEIFT010000071.1:0-11506 GCA_040382255.1 Phycisphaeraceae bacterium | reverse complement strand
CCGCGGCGCTCGGCTCGATCACGCCTTCGGCCGCCGCCGCCGGCCCGCGCATCACGCCGCTGGACATGCCGCTCGACCGCCGCCGCTGGCGCTCGATCGTCATCCACCACTCGGGCTCGCCCGCGGGCGACGCGGCCGCCATCGAGCGGCAGCACTTCGCCGCCGGCCTGGCGGGCCTGGGCTACCACTTCGTCATCGGCAACGGGCAGGGCCTGGAGGACGGCCAAGTCGTGGCCGGCTACCGCTGGGAGCGCCAGCTGCCGGGGGCGCACGTCGCGGCCTCGGCACGCGTCGATGCCGCCCGCTGGAACCAGGACTCGATCGGCATCTGCCTGGTGGGCAACGGCGAGCGCCGGGCCTTCACCGATCGCCAACTGGCCGAGGCGGCCGCCCTGGTCCGGGCGCTGCAGGCGGAATTGGGGATCCACGCCGGATCGGTGGTCCTGCACTCGGATCTTGCGCCGGTGGCCAGTCCGGGGCGGTCTTTCCCCGTGGAAGCGTTCCGGGCGCAATTGCTGCCCTGATCGGGGGATCCGGCCTCCGGTAATCCTTCCGGAATGGACGGATCCTCCGTCCCCGATGATGCGGAATCGCTGAAATGTTGCCGTCGGTCGGGCGTTCCGTTACCCTGCCGAATCGGTCGGTTTCGCCCGTGTGCCCCGTGCGCATGGGTCACGTCTTTACCGGCCACCCCCGCGGCCCGTGCCCCCTCGGCGCCGGCGGGAGACCCATGTTGGGTCTGACCGCAGGGGGTGTGTGTCCCCCACCCCGCAACGACACCATGTCGAGCGCCGCCGCCATCCCCGCCGAGCTGTTCGGCTACAAGGTCGTCGACAAGGTCGGCGACGGTGCCGCCAGCGCGGTCTACGCGGTCATGGACCCGAAGTCGCGCCAGGTCATGGCGCTGAAGCACGTCCTGCGCCGCGCCGAGAAGGACCAGCGGTTCATCGACCAGATCGAGCAGGAGTTCAAGGTCGGCTCGAAGTTCGAGCACGTCAACATCCGCGCGATCACCAAGTTCCTGAAGAACCAGAAGTTCATGTTCGGTCCCGTGACCGACGTGGCGCTGATCATGGAACTGGTGGACGCCGCGACGCTGGACCTGATGCCGCGCCCGAGCGCCGCGAACATCGCGCGCTTCTTCGCGCAGTGCGCGCGCGGGCTGGGCCACATGCACGAGCGCGGCTTCGTCCATGCGGACATGAAGCCCTCGAACATGATGGTCACCGAGGACGGCACGGTGAAGATCATCGACCTGGGCCAGGCCTGCGCGGTCGGCACGGTCAAGAAGCGCATCCAGGGCACCCCGGGCTACATCGCGCCGGAGCAGGCGCACCGGCAGGAGATCACGGCGGCCACCGACGTCTACAACTTCGGCGCCACGCTGTACTGGGTGCTGCTGCGCGAGGAAATCCCCTGCGCGCTGCCCTCGCGCAACGGCAAGGTCGGCGGCGCGCTGGATCCCAGCCAGATCCGCCTGCCCAAGGCGCCGCACGAGCAGGAGCCGAAGATCCCGGCCGAGCTCTCGAACATCGTGATGGAGTGCATCCAGGTGCGCCCCGAGGCGCGCATCCAGACGATGGAAGAGATCGCGCAGCGGCTGGACGCGATCGCCGATGCGTGCGAGCGCACCGGTGCCGGCGCGGGCCTGGAAGGCCACGTCGAGGGCGCGGCGCCCGACCGTCCGTACGACAGCGAGCCGTCTCGCTGAGGACGCGTGATGCGAAGCGAACGATCGGGGCGGAACGGCACGGCGGCATGGGTCGCCGCGGCGGTGTGCTGCGCGATGCTGGCGGTGGCGGGGGCGGCGCGCGCCGCCGTGCGCCAGGACGCGCCCGAACCCGACGATGACGCGCCGGCGGTGCAGCGGGCCGGCGACGCGGCCGCGCTCGAGGCCTTCAAGGCACGCGCGGCCACGATCCGCGGACTGGCGCCGAAGCTGCGCGCGACCGCGGTGTCGCTGTTCTTCGACGAGGGCGAGAAGTCGGGCGCGGGCAGCGGCACGATCATCACGAAGGACGGCTGGATCCTGACCGCGGGCCACGTGGGCGTGCGCCCGGGCCGCGCGGTGAGCGTGCGCCTGGCCGACGGCACCGAACTGAAGGGCCGCACCGCCGGGCAGCTGCTGGGGCCCGGCGAGGACGTGGGCCTGGTGAAGGCCGATCCCGCGGGCCGCGAGCTGCCGTTCGCGACGCTGGGCTTCGCCGAGTCGCTGAAGGCAGGCGACGGCATCCTGGTGTTCGGGCATCCGCTGGGGCCGGAGATCCAGCCGTGGCGGCCGCCGCCGCTGCGCGCGGGCATGCTGGTCGGGCGCCGCGGCAACGTGCTGACGATCGACGCGCCGCTGAGCCCCGGCGATTCCGGCGGCGGCGTGTTCGACCTGCAGGGGAAGCTGGTCGGGATCAACTCGGTCGCGTCGGACCGGCCGGACCTGAACGCGGCGATGTCGTCGGAGCTGGCGGCGGAGCGGGTCGAGGAGCTGAAGAAGGACGTCGCGCTGGGCGAGTTCCTGCAGGACGGGAAGGACGGCAAGTCCGGCGGGCCCGACGACCGGCGCGTGCCCGTGGACGGCATGGTGGGCGAGCGCGGCGACGAGGACGCGCGCGCGCACGCCGCGCGCTGCCGCGCGCTGCTGCAGGCGCTGGCGCCGCTGGCCGACAAGGCCGCGGAGTCGATGGTGGGCGTGATCGTCGATTCGCGCGACGCCGCGTGCGGGACGTTCGTCGACCGCCAGGGCCGCGTGCTGACGAAGGACAGCGAGCTGGGCAACGGCATGCGCCGCATCGACGTGCTGCTGCCCGACGGCCTGACGGTGCGCGCGCGCCGCGTGGCGCACGACCCCGCGCTGGATCTGGCGATCCTGGAGACGGGCGCGCAGGACACGGACCCGGTGGAGTTCGGCGACGACGTGCCGGGCGTGCTGGGCGAGCCCGTGATCACCGTCGGCCGCGGCATGCTGCCGGCGGCGGCGGGCGTGCGGTCGCTGGAGTCGTACGTGGCCGGTGCCGCCGACAACGCGAGCCGCGCCTACCTGGGCGTCGGCCTGCGTGCGGCGACGGACGCGGAACGCGCGGCGATCCCCGGCGGCACCGGCGTCATGGTGAGCGCGGTGGCCGCGGGGTCCGGCGCGGCGGCGGCCGGCATCGCGGTGGGCGATGCATTGCTGCGCGTCGACGGCACGGCGCTCGCCTCGCCGGAATCGGCGGCCGGTGCGCTGCGCGCGCATGCGCCGGGCGACACGGTGCAGGTGGCGTGGGTGCACGCGGGCGAGCGGCGCGAGGCCCCGGTGCGCCTGCTTCGGCCGGCGTGGATCCCGGGCCCGGGCAACACCGGCGCCGAGCTCAGCCGCCGCATGACGGGCTTCGGGCCCGTGATCATGCACGACGGCGTGGTGGCCGCGGAACTGGTGGGCGGCCCGGTCGTCGACCTCGACGGCCGCATCGTGGGCCTGAACATCGCGCGCGCGGACCGCACGAAGACGTATGCGCTGCCGGCTTCGGCGGTGCGTGCGTCGGTCGCGCGCATGCTGGCGGACGTCGCGGCGGGCAAGGGCCTGCCCGACCAGGACCCCGGCGCGGGCCTGCGCGCCGCGGCGTTCGGTCGCGCGCCGCGGCTGACGCTGCGGCCCGGCGGCGCGCGCGTGGCGGGACCGACCAACGCGCAGGACGGCGACGCCGACGTGCCCGCGATCACGGGCTGGGCCGACGCCGACGACGCGGCGGTCTGGCGCATCGCGGTGCCGGAGGCCGGCCGCTACGACGTGGAGCTGGACCTGGTGCCGGTGGCGGGGGGCGGCATCGACGTGGTGCTGGGCGACGAGCTGATGACCGCGCGCGTGCCGCGCGGCAGCGGGCCGGACGCCGCGCCGGTGACGGTGCGCGTGGGCGAGGCGTTCCTGGGCGCGCCCGGCGAGCTCACCCTGCGCGTGCAGACGCTCGGCCGCCCGCTGGGCCCGGTGATGGCGCTGCGCGGCGTGCGCCTGACGCGCCTGGACGTCATGCGGGCCTTCGAGCGCGTGGCGCCCCTCCTGCGCTTGGAGGACCTGCCGCGCATGAAGCGCGAGGACGAACGGGCCCGTCGCCGCAGCGGGGCCCAGTAGCCTGCACGCCATGCAGACGGGCACCGACGAGAAGTGGGACCGACGCTTCCTTGAGCTGGCCGACCAGATCGCGACGTGGTCCAAGGACCCGAACCGCGGCGTCGGCGCGGTGATCGTCAGCGGCGCGAAGCAGATCGTGGCGACCGGCTTCAATGGCCTGCCGCGCGGCGTGCAGGACCTGCCCGAGCGCCTGGAGCGCCCTGCCAAGTACGACTACGTCTGCCACGCCGAACTGAACGCGATCATCCAGTGCGCGCGCAACGGCGTGAGCCCGGAGGGCTGCACCATCTACACCAGCTTCAGCCCCTGCGTGCAGTGCACGCTGGCGATCGTGCAGTCGGGCGTCGCGCGCGTGGTCACCTACCAGACCGGCGAGGGCGACGCGCACTGGCTGGAGTCGTTCGAGAAGGCGCGGGCGATCATGCGCGAGGCGGGCGTGGCCTACGTGGCGCTCCCGAAATTGGGTTCGGGATAACCCGGGGTGGTTTCTCGCCGGGCTCCCGCGGCCCGGGAAATGTGCCCCGGATATCCCGAACACAATTTACGATCCGCGCATGGCCGCGCTTCCCGTCATCGGCATCACCATGGGCGACCCGCTGGGGATCGGGCCCGAGGTGGTCGTCAAGGCGCTGGCCGACCCCGCGATCCGGAAGCTGGCCTCGTACGTCGTGTACGGCCGCAACGAGGTGCTGCTGGCCGCCGCCGAGAAGGCGCGCGTCGGCACCGACTGGTTCCGCGTCGATGCCGGCAGCGAGCGCGCGCAGCGCGGCTCCGTGCTGCAGCCGCTGGTGCTGGACTACATGCAGGAGGGCCTGCTGGACCGCACGCGCCCCGGGCCCACGCGGTTCGGCGGGCTGCTCTCGAAGGGCTTCGTCGAGGACGCCATCCTTGACGCGCAGCGCCCCGCGGCCGACCCGCGGCACCTGGCAGCGGTCGTGACCGGCCCGATCAGCAAGGAGAGCTGGTCGCTCGCCGGCTTCAAGTGGCCGGGCCACACCGAGCTCTTCGCGTTCCGCACCAAGGCGAAGCGCCACGCCATGATGTTCAGCAGCCCGCGGCTGCGGGTGGCGCTGGCCACCGCGCACGTGCCGCTGATGGACGTGCGCAACGTGCTGACGATCGGCAAGGTCTACGACCCGATCGACCTGGGGCACCAGTGGTGCCGACGCCTGGGCATCGAGAAGCCGCGCATCGCGGTCTGCGGCCTGAACCCGCACGCCGGCGAGAACGGCATGTTCGGCGACGAGGAATCGCGCGTCATCCGCCCCGCGATCGACGCCGCGCGCCGCGTCGGCATCGACGCGCACGGGCCGTTCCCGGGCGACACCGTCTTCATCGGCGCGGCCGCGGGCGACTGGGACCTGGTGGTCGCCATGTACCACGACCAGGGCCTGATCCCGGTGAAGCTCCTCGGCTGGGACAAGGCGGTGAACGTCACCGTCGGCCTGCCGATCGTGCGCACCAGCCCGGACCACGGCACCGCGTTCGACATCGCGGGCCAGGGCAAGGCGAGCGAGGGCAGCATGAAGGCCGCCATCGAGATGGCCGTGCGCATGGCCGCGCATCCCGCCACCGACTGGTCCAGCACGCATGCCCGCGGCCTGGCCGCCGCCGGCGACGGCACGCACGACGACGAGGAGACCCCATGACGATCGACCCGCACGCCCCGGCCCGCGAACCCCGCATCCTGGTGCTCTCCACCAGCCTGCACCCGCAAAGCCGCAGCCGCATCCTGGCCGAGCACGCGCGCATGGCGCTGGCGCACCGCGGCGCGCAGGTGGCGTGGTTCGACTGCCGCGACGTCGACCTCCCGTACATGGACGGCCATGCCGCGCACGGCGCGGAGGCCACGCAGGCGCTGCAGCGCGCGCTGGGCGCGTGCGACGCCGTGCTGGTCGCCACCGGCATCTACAACTACGACGTCAGCGCCGTGGCCAAGGCCTGCATGGAGCTGGGCGGCCGCGCGTGGAACGACAAGACCGTCGGCATCGCGTGCGCCACCGGCAGCATGGTCAGCTACATGGGCCACCTGGGCCTGGCCAACAGCCTGATGCTGGATTTCCGCTGCGTGATCGTGCCGCGGTTCGTCTACGCCACCGGCGAGGCCTTCAAGGACGGCAAGCTGGTGGACGAGGGCGTGCAGACGCGCATGGCCGAGCTGTGCGGGTCCATGCTGGACCTGGCGCGCCGGCGGATGTGATCGTGGGCGCGGACCGGGCCGTGATCGCGGGCGCGCGCCCCGGCGGACGCGCGCCCGCGCAATTCACGGCTCCGCGCGCGGCACGCCGTTGCGCTCGTGCCGGTACTTCGAGATCGCCTCGTACGCCACCTTGCGCGCGCGGTTGATGCCGCCGAGCGGCCGCTGGTCCTCCAGCGCGTGCCATGGCGTGAACGAGAGGTTCTCCGCGACCTTGCGGTCCTCGCCCGAGCTGAGGTCCTGCTTCGGGATTCGCAGCGTCGCGACCTTCACGAACGGCGCGTCGGATTCCTTCCACTCGGTCAGCGCGTCCTCGACCGGCGTCTTCACGGGGTCCGTCTGCAGCTGCACCAGGAACTCGAACACGACCTCCTCGGCACCGATCTGCTTGACCATCGCCTGCCGCAGGTAGTCGGGGCCCTTCTCGATCGTGGCGGGCTTCACCGGCGCGACGACCGGCCGCGCGCTGAACTTCATGGCCGCGTCGCCGAGCTTGTACGGCGTCTGGCTCCAGAAGCGCGACTGCAGCGGGTTCCAGAACGGCGCGCCGTTCAACCCCTCGATCGCGCGCAGCACCGGCGGGTTCATCTTCAGGAACACCTCGGTCTGCGCCAGCCCGCCCACGCGCGCGGAGTGGAACGCCTCGTAGTCCGCGACGGTCCGCGAGAGGAACGTCGGGTAGTTGATCATCACGAAGTCCTGCGTCGTCGCGTCGCGCTCGTCGGCCAGCGCCTTCGGGCCCTCGACGCCCAGGACCTTGATGGCCATGCCGTGCGCCTGCTGCACGGTGTCGGCCGAGATCTCGGTGCCGCTGGCCGAGAAGCGCACCAGCGCGTCGTATGCCTTCGGCTGGGCGAAGATGCCGTGGCGCAGCGCCGCGGGCAGCCCGTCCACCACCTCGAAGCGCGCCTTCACCATGCCGTGCGTCTTCGGGTGCGCGTCGCGGCGCACCTCGGATCCCTCGGGGTACTGCGTGCGCATGCGCGCCATCGTCTGGTCCACGAAGCGCTGGATCAGCTCGCCCTCGCCGGGCAGCACGCGCTCCTGGCCCATCGCCATCGGCGGTGCGGGCACGGGGTAGTTCGTGGGCTGCGCGTTGTTGAAGAACTTCACGTCGGTCCATGCCTCGAACGCGTCCTTCGGTCCGCCGTACGGCGTGACCTGGCCGGGCTCGGTGGGGATCGACTTCAGGTACTCGATGATCGCCCAGCGCTCGTCGTCGGAGAGCAGGCGTCCGATGACGCCGGCGCCCCGCGGGCCGTTCTCGAACGAGTGGCCGGCGTTCGAGTTGCCGATGTGCGTCGTGTCGAACTCGAACGCGCCGGACTTGCCCGTGGTGTCCACGCCGACCTTCACCGGGTCGAAGTCGCGGCCGACCAGGAACTTCTTCGGGCGCTCCTTGGCAGGCGTCAGCAGGTCGTACAGGCTGGGCACCGACCCGTTGTGCAGGAACGGCGCCGTGGCCCACACGCCGTCGCGCGGACCGGCCTTGTACGAGGGCTGCGAGGGCGGCCGCTCCCACTCGAAGCGGTAGCCGTGCGCGTCGACGAGCTCGGCGGGGGTCAGCGCCGCGGCCTTCGCGGCCATGTCCATGACGCCGCCGCGACCGGCCGACAGGATCGGAATCGACGGCGCGAGCGCGGCGTCCTTGAACGGCGGCGCCAGTCGGGACGCCAGCACGCCGGTCAGGTACTCGGGTTCCCGGTTGAAGCCCGGCGTCTTGAACTGCTGGGGATCGGTGCCGACGTAGACCACGGGCACCAGCGCGTTCTCGATGAAGCGCTTGCCGTCGACCTTGGGCGCGCTCCAGCGGTGCGGGTACGTGCTGTGGCAGGCGGAGCAGTTCTCGACGAACAGCTCGCGGCCCTTTTCGGCCTTCGCGCGGTCGATCGGGCCGAAGACCTGCTCCGGCCACTGCGGCGGCGCCAGGCGGCGCAGCAGCTCCTCGACCTTCAGCTGGCCGCGGATGTCGACCGTCGACTCGAACAGGCCCTGTTCGGGCGTGGGCGAGCGCAGGTCCTGGCGGATGAAGACGCCCATCGACTCGGTGGCGTTGCGGAAGAACGGATCGCTCGCGGTGCCGGACCACTGGACCCACGCCGACTGCGGCGCGTTCCACAGGAACGGCGGCTTCGCGGGCGCCAACGCGGCTTCCCAGTTCTCCGGAATGCCCGTCGCACCCGCCAGCACGCGCGTGTGGATCAGCGTCAGCGCGTCCATGCGGCCGGGGCCGCTCGGCGTGGCCATGGCGGCGTCGCGCGCGCTGTAGGTGTGGATGACCTCGGCAGCCTCGTCGAGCTGCGCGCGCAGCGCCGCGCGGGCGTCGGCACCGGTCACGTTCAGGCGCGCCGCGGTGCGGTCGAACTTCGCCGCGTCGCGCTTCGTGGCGGCCAGCGCGCCATCGATCGCCGCGATGTAGCCCACGAAGTCGAGCGTGTGGTTCGAGCCGCCCTCGACGCGGATCTTCTGGCCCTTGTAGCTGAGCTCCGACGAGTGGCACGCCGCGCAAGTCAGGCCGACCCAGTCGCCCTTCCAGCGGCCGGCGGGCACCGTCGTCTTGACCAGGCCGATCGGCAGGCCGTCCGGGTTCGTGGCCGGATCGGCGGGCTCGGTGATCAGGCCGAAGCGGTCCGACACTGCGTCCGCGCGGAACGGTTCCGTGCTGTCCGCCTGCTCGAGCGCCAGGAAGAGGCCGTACGGCATGACCGCCGAGCCCTGCGACGTGCGGTGGTAGGCGGCGCGGTCCGCGGGGCTCCAGCCCTGGTCGAGCAGCACCGGCGGCTTCGGCGCAGGCTGCTGCGTCAGTGCGACCATGGATCCGAAGAGGCCAAGGGCGCCCAGCGCCGCCACGGCCGTGACGAGTGCCCGCCCACGCGTACCTGTCTGCTTGTTCATCCGCGAAGCGTAGTCGGGATTTCGCGGGTAGGGTCCCGTGCTGGAGGATTCGCGCCATGCAGACCGCCGCCATCCCGTTCGCGCTGCTTGCGTCCCTCGGGGCGCTGGCACTGCAGGCCGCGCAGCCCGGACCGGCGGACAACGCGTTGGTGGTCGAGCGCATCGCGGCCGACGGCACGTCCACCACGCTTGCCACGTTCGGGCGCGCGGACGTCCCCAGCATTGCGCGCCTGCAGGACGGCCAGCTGCTGCTGGCGTGCCAGGCCTTCCCTGCGGACGACGCCGCGCACTTCAACCGCGTGGCCGTGCGACTCTCCGCCGACGACGGCCGCACGTGGGGCGCGCCCACGCCCATCACCGTGGCGAACATGGACGCCGGGCTCGCGCCGCCGTTCGACCCCGCGCTGGTCGCGCTGCCGGACGGGCGCGTGCGCCTGTACTTCATCACGCACACCGGCACCGACGCAGCGCCGGGGCCCACCGGCGTGCACTCGGCCGTCACCACGGACGGCACGCACTTCGACTACGAGCCCGGCGTGCGCTTCACCGTGCCCGGGCGCGTGGTGGTCGATTGCGCCGCCGGCCTGCACGCGGGCACGTTCCACCTGGTGGTGCCCGACAACGGCACGCCCGCCGAGTTCCTGGGCCGGCGCCGGCGCGGCGAGCCGCAGCCCGGCGGCAACGGCTACCACGCCACCAGCACCGACGGCCTGGCGTTCACGCGCGTGGCGGACCTGCCACTGCCCTCGGACCGCAACCGCTGGTTCGGCAACCTGCTCAGCGACGGCGCGCAGCTGCAGTTCTTCGGCACCGGCCCCGGCCCGTGGCCCGTCACCAGCGCGGACGGCATGCAGTGGTCGCCGGCCGCCGCGCCGGTGCGCATGCCCGGCATCGACCCCTGCGCGGTGCGGTTGCGCGACGGTGCGTGGCTCGTGGTGGCGACGAAGGTGCCGGCGTCCGCGCCGACCCCCGCGCCCGCTCAGCCCGCGCCGGGCGCCGCCCCAGGCTCCCAGCCCTCGGGCGCCATCTCGAAGTGAGCGAACTCGAACGCCGGCGCCACGACGCAGCCCACCAGCGTCCACGCGCCGAGCGGGCGCGCGGCCTGCCACCAGTCGCGCGGCACCACCGCCTGCGGCTGCTCGCCGCGCGCGATGTCACGCCCCAGCACGATGCGCGTGCGCGCGCCCGTCGCGGGGTCGGCCAGCAGCAGCTCCAGCGCGTCGCCGTCGTGGTGGAGCCAGTGCTCGTCGGCGTCCACGCGGTGCCAGCGGCTCTGCTCGCCCGCGGGCAGCAGGAAGAGGATCGACGTGCTGGCGCCGCGCGGTGCGTCCGGCGCGCGGAACGTCTCGCGATAGAAACCGCCCTCGGGATGCCGGAGCAGCCCGAGGGCGGAGATCACTTCGTCGGATGTGGGCCGCGCGCGTCCGGTGCCGTCCGCGTGCGGTGCCATGGCGTCAGCGGATGACGATCGTGCTGCCTTCGCCGATCAGCTCGTAGACCACCTGCACCTCGGCATCGCCCAGGCGCACGCAGCCCATCGACATCTGCTTGCCGATCGACTGCGGCTCGGTGGTGCCGTGGATGCCGTAGCCCGTGAACTTTGCGGTCTCGGGCGACGTGCCCTGCAGGCCGATCCAGCGCTCGCCGATCGGGTTCTTCGGGTCGTTCGCGGCGAAGTGCTCGCCGGTGCGCGGGTTGTTCCACTCGGGGTCGATCAGCTTCGAGCCCTTGCGCACCTGGAAGGTGCCGACGGGCGTCGAGTCGTTGGTGCCCAGGCCGCAGGGGAAGCTGGCCACCATCACGCGGTCCGCGCCCTTGCCGGCGTAGACGTTCAGTCGGAAGTCGGCCTTCACGACCTCGGCGTCGAAGGGGCCGTAGGCCAGCTTCAGGCGCATGTCGGGGCGCACGGCCTTCTCGTTGGCCATGCCGTTGATGCGCTGCACGAAGCGCCAGTCGACGCCCAGCTTCTCGTTCTTGGAGATGCGCGCCAGGCTGTCGCCGCGCTTCACCACGTAGCTCTGGCTGACGGTGTCGCCGGGCACGATCTTCGGGCTGAAGAAGAGCTTCTCCGCCAGCTTGTTGACGCCGACGTACGCGGCCGATCGCTCGGCGGCGCTCAGCTGGTTGGAGTCGAGCAGGCGCGTGAGCTCGGCGCGCGCGCGCACCGGGTCGCTGTCGATCATCGCCACGGCCTGCTGCACGCGCTGCGCGGCGTTGCCGATGGTGGCGGCGGGCGTGGTGGGCGCGGTGCCAGGCGTGCCCGCGATGCCGGCGGTGGCGCCGGCGGCGGCCGCACCCGCGGCGGTGGTCGTGGT
>JBEIFT010000070.1:0-11546 GCA_040382255.1 Phycisphaeraceae bacterium | reverse complement strand
CCGCGCCCAGCGCATCGCGCACCTGGCCCGCGGCGGGGTCGCCCTGCAGCACCAGCGTCGTGCCCGGTGCACCGCGGTCGGCCGCCATGTTCACCAGCACGCGCAGGTGCGGCGTACCGCCCTCGGCCTTCACCATCTCGGGCGTGAAGCGCGTGAACGACTGCCCGCACACGATGTCCACGTCGCCGTCCAGGTCCAGGTCGCCCACGGCCAGCTGCGCCGCGCCGCGCAGGTCGATGCCGGACGTCGCCGTCACGTCCTCGAAGCGGCGTCCGTCGGGCCCGGGTTCCGCGCGCTAGCGCAGCACGCGCAGGCGCTCGTCGAAGGGCGGCGGGTCGGGGTAGTCGCCGCTCGCCAGCACCAGGTCCAGGCGGCCGTCGTTGTCCAGGTCGGCAAGCTCGGCGAAGAGGTCGCCCTGGTTCCAGTTGCGGTCGCCGGGCTGGCCCGCGGCCGGCGTGCGGTCCACGTTCGCCCACGCCGGCGTCGCGAAGCGCACGCCGATCGGCGTGTCCGCGCGCTCGGCCAGCAGGAAGCGCGAGCGGTCCGCGCTGGGGCCGGCCCACGCGTGCGTGATCTCCACCACGAAGCAGTCGAACAGCCCGTCGCCGTCCACGTCGCCCACGGCCATGTCGAAGGTGTTGCCGTTCGAGCGGAACGGCTTCTCCGGTTCGGTGGGGAAGCGCTTGTCGGTCTTCGCGCGCTCCAGCAGCCACGCGGGGTACGCGCCCATGCGGTCGGCGTCGCCGTCGAAGCCCACCTCCGGCGCCACGTCCGCCCACGCGCCGTCCGCGCCGCGCGCGTACAGCCGGTTCCAGCGCCGCCCGTAGTTCAGCTGCGCCAGCACCGGCGGGCGCGCGGGGTCGCCCAGCCGCGCGATCATCGCGCCGTAGGTGGGGCGGCCGCCGGCGTCGTGCTCCTCGTCGAAGGCGTGCGCGTCCTCGGGCAGCGGCGCGCGCACCCACGTGGGCGGCGTCGTCGCGGGCGCCACCTGCAGCATCAGGTCGCCGGGCGGCGCGTCGAGCGCCTCGCCGTACTTGCGGTACCAGTTGCCGCGGCAGAAATCGGGCAGGCCGTCGCCGTTCGCGTCGCCCACCGCCAGCGCCGCGGCGTGCGCCGGCGCCAGGCCCGGTACCGGCACCGCGGCGTCGAACATGCCGTCGCCGCGCCCGCGGCAGAACACCACCGCGGGGCCGCCGTCGGTCGCTTCGCCCACGCGCGCCACCAGCGCGTCGCAGCGTCCGTCGTTGTCCAGGTCGGCGAACGCGGTGACCGCGGTGGCGCCCATCTCGGGCAGCGTCACCGCCACCGGCACGAACCGCCACCCGCGCGGCGCCGCGGCGTTCACCGTGTTCAGGAACACCGCGCGGCGCGCCAGCACCAGGTCCGGGCGGCCGTCGCCGTTCAGGTCGGCCAGCGCCAGGCGGCCCTCGGGGTGCGCGCCCATGCCCACGTCGGCCGTGGCGTCCACGAAGGCGATCGGCGGCGGCGGGGGCACCTGCAGGGGCATGCTTCCCGTACCGACCGCCCACCATGCCGATGCGCGTAGGATCCGTGGTTTGGAGGCCCTTCCCGTGACCACCGCCACCGCCATGCGCACCACCGAACCGCCCACCACCCCCGGCCCCGGCCGCGTCTACAACTTCAGCGCCGGCCCCGCCCAGATGCCCGACAGCGTCCTGGAGCAGCTGCGCGAGGAGCTCATGGACTTCCGCGGCACCGGGATCGGCCTGCTCGAGCAGAGCCACCGCGGCGCGGCGTACGACCGCATCCTGGCCGAGGCGTTCCAGAGCGTGCGCGACTGCGCGGGCCTGGGCGACGATTGGGAAGTCCTCTTCCTGCCCGGCGGCTCGATGCAGCACTTCAGCCTCATCGCCATGAACTTCGTGCCGAAGGACGGCTGGGCGGCGTTCGCCGACACCGGCCTGTGGGCGCACAAGGGCGAGATCGAGACGTCGCACGTGCGGAAGACGAAGAAGGTCTTCGACGGCGCCACCTGCAAGTTCGACCACGTCCCCACCAACGCCGAGATCGCCGACTGCGCCGGCGCCACGTACTTCTGCTACTGCTCGAACAACACCGTCGAGGGCACGCAGTTCGCCGCGCCGCCGAAGGTGGCCGCGCCGCTGGTGTGCGACGCCACCAGCGACATCTTCAGCCGCACCTACGACCTGGCCGCGCACGAGCTCATCTTCTGCAGCGGCCAGAAGAACCTGGGCGCCAGCGGCATCACGCTGGTGCTGGCGAAGAAGTCGTTCCTGGCCAAGGCCGACCGCTCGCTGCCGCCGATGCTCAGCTACGCGCACTTCGCCAAGACCGAGTCGCGCCCCAACACGCCGCCCACCTTCGGCGTTCGCACGATCGGCCTGATGGCCAAGTGGACGCACGATTTCGGCGGCCCGGCCGCATTCGGCCCGCGCAACCGCATCAAGGCCGCGCACATCTACGGCGCGATCGACCGCAGCGGCGGCTTCTATCGCCCCTCGATGCGCAAGGAGTGCCGCAGCGACATGTCGATCAGCTTCCAGCTGCCCAGCGACGCGCTGGTCGACAAGTTCGTCGCCGAGAGCGAGGCCGAGGGCCTGGCCGGCCTGCGCGGCCACCGCGACTGGGGCGGCATCCGCGCGTGCATCTACAACGCGTTCCCCGCCAAGGGCTGCGAGCTGCTGGCGCAGTTCATGGACGAGTTCGCGCGGAAGAACGGCTGATGCCCGCCCCCGCCCCGCACGACGCTCTGCCCGCGGGCTACTCGCTGCGCACGATGGCCGAGTCCGACCATCCGGCGGTCTCCGAGATCTGCCGGATCGTCTACCCGACCGAGCGCCCGTACACCGAGCAAGAGCTTGCCGCGCACCAGGCGCTCTACCCCGAGGGTCAGTTCGTGGCCGTCCACGATGCCACCGGCGCGGTGGCCGGCGCGCACTTCACGCTGGTGGTGCGCATGCTGGACTTCCACCTGGACGACCCCTGGGACGTGCTGACCGCGGGCGGCACGTTCCGCGACCACGACCCGGTGCACGGCCACACGCTGTACGGCGCCGACCTGATGGTGCACCCCAGCCACCAGCACCACGGACTGGCGCGCGCGCTGACGCTGGCCACGCGCGGGCTGGTGCAGGAGAAGCGCCTGTGGCGCATGGTCGGCGGCAGCCGCATGCCCGGCTACGGCAAGCTTGCGGGGCAGGTGCAGCCCGACGACTACATCGCGCGCGTGAAGGCCGGCCAGGCCACCGATCCCGTGCTCACCGCGCACCTGCACGACGGCTGGGACGTGGTCACCGCCATCCGCGGCTACCTGCCGCACGACGAGGAGAGCGCCGGCTGGGCCGCGGTCATCCAGTGGGTGAACGAGGATTGCCCGCCGCCCTTCGGGCTCGACCTCTCGCGCGTGCCGCGCCGCCCGGCCTGAGCCGCAGGCAGGCGCACGCACGCGCCCGCGACCACCACTCGCAAAACGCACGACCGGCGCCGCATGCTCGCGGCGCCGGTCGGTTGTTTCGATCAGTGATGCGCGGGCTCAGCCCTTCGGCGGGGCGCCGCCGCCACCGTTGCCGCCACCGGGGGGCGGCGGGGGAGCGTCGGGGCCGTTGCCGGGCCGTTCGCCTTCGGGCTTGTTACCGCGGCCGCCGGGACGCTTGGACTTCATGAAGTCCTCCATCTCCTGCTGGCTGACCTTGCCGTCGCCGTCCTTGTCGGCCTGCTTCAGGCGCTCCCAGCCCGGGCCGGCCTCGTCCTCGGTGATGAAGCCGTCGCCGTTCTTGTCCAGCGTCTTGAAGTTGGGGCGCTGCCGGCCCTGGCCGCCCTTGCCGGGGCCGCCGTCCTTGCCGTTCTGGCCGTTGCCGGGCTGCTGCGGCGGGGGCGCCTGGCCGGGCTCGCCCGAGGGCGGCGCGGCGACCGCGAAGGCGGCCAGCGTGAAGGCGAGGAGGGACGAAGCGATGAGGGTCGGTCGAGCGTTCATGTTCGTGAGAGTTCCTTTCATGTGCCTCTTGGCACTCCGGCGCGGTTCGTGACAGGCGAATCCGTCGGTTTGCCTGGCGACGCGCCGGGCGGCTGGGGGTTGAACGTACCCGTACCTTCGGCATTGCCGCCCGGATCGTGCGAAAAGGCCGCACGCGTGCCATCGTGGCGTGCTGCGGCACCTCGTGCTGGTTTCCGGTCCTCCCGCCCACGTGAAATAGACTCACCGCATGCCCGACCCCGCCCCGACCGCTCCCGCCGCGCTGGACCGCCGCGTCCTGCTGGCCGTCCTGGTCGCGGCGCTTGGGTACTTCGTCGACCTGTTCGACCTGGTGCTGTTCTCCATCGTGCGCGTGCCCAGCCTGAAGGCGCTGGGGGTGACGGACCCCGAGCAGCTGACCGAGGTTGGCAAGCGGCTGCTGGACATCCAGCTGACGGGCATGCTGCTGGGCGGCATCGCGTTCGGCATGCTGGGCGACCGCATGGGGCGGCTGAAGACGCTGTTCGGTTCGATCCTGCTGTACTCGGTCGCGAACATCCTGAACGCGTTCGTCACCGACGTCTGGCAGTACGAGGTGCTGCGCTTCGTGGCCGGCTTCGGCCTGGCCGGCGAGCTGGGCGCGGGCATCACGCTGGTGGCGGAGCTGCTGCCCACGGCCAAGCGCGGGATCGGCACCACGATCGTGGCCACCATCGGGCTCTCTGGCGCGGTGGCGGCGGGCGTGGTGGGCACGTACGTGGCGTGGAACCACTGCTACCTGATCGGCGGCATCATGGGCCTGGCGCTGCTGGCGCTGCGCGTGGGCGTGGCCGAGAGCGGGCTCTTCGCGCAGGCGCGCGCGCACGACGTGCAGCGCGGCAACCCGCTGCAGCTGCTGTGGCCGCCGCGGCGCTTCGCGCGGTTCGCCATGGTGGTGCTGAGCGCCATGCCCATCTGGTTCGTGGGCGGCGTGATGTTCATCTTCGCGCCCGAGATCGGCCGCGCGATGGGGATCGCCGAGCCGATCGTGCCCGGGCAGGTCATCTTCTGGGCGTACCTGGGCGTGGTGGCGGGCGACGTGGCCAGCGGCACGGTCTCGCAGGTGGTGCAGAGCCGCACGCGCACGATCCTGGCGTTCCTGGCGCTGCTGGCGGCGGCGATCGCGCTGTTCTTCGCGCTGGCGCCGCGCGGGCCGGGCTGGTTCCACGGCATGATGTGCGTGGTGGGCGCGGCCACCGGCTACTGGGCCATCTTCGTGACCACCGCCAGCGAGCAGTTCGGCACCAACCTGCGTGCCACCGCGGCCACCAGCGCACCCAACTTCGTGCGTGCGATGGCGGTGCCGATCACCAGCATCTGGCTGTGGATGAAGCCCGGCATGGGCGCGGTGCAGGCCACGCTGGTTCTCGGCATCTGCTGCACGGCCGTGGGCATGCTGGCCGCGCTGGCCCTGGACGAGACGTTCCACCGCGATCTGGACTACCTGGAGCATTGATCCGCGTTCGGGGGTGCTAGGATTTTCGCAATGGGCACCACCTTCGTCGCCAAGCTGGAGATGCAGAACCGCCTCTTCTCGGAGCTCTCGCGGATGTTCGCGGAAGAGGTCCCGATGTACGACCGGTCGCTGCTGGTGAACCGCGAGTGCAACCGCGCGGTCTGCGCGCTGGTGGGCCGCCTGCACCGCGGCTTCGCGATCGCCGACGCGCAGCTGGACCGCACCAGCGGCGAGCGCCACGGCGCCATCCGCATCGGCCGGCCGGACGAGTACCGCTGGATCGCGCGCTTCTTCGCGCAGTTCGGCATGGAGCCGCACAACTTCTACGACATGACGGCCGTGGGCGCGAAGAGCCAGCCGATCATCGCCACCGCGTTCCGATCGGTGCACCGGCCCGAGCACCGCGTGTTCTCCTCGCTGCTGATGACCGACTACTTCGACCCCGCCACGCGGCAGCAGATCGAGGAACTGCTGGCGCCGCGGCAGGTCTTCGGCCAGCGCGCGAAGGACCTGATCGAGAAGGCCGAGCGCCAGGGCGGGCTGGACGCGGCCGACGCCGACGCGCTCATCGCCGAGGGCACGCAGCGCATCTTCAGGTGGACCGGCCGCGCGCGCGGGCACGCGCTGTACACGCACCTCTCGTCCACCGGCTTCAAGATCGCGGCGGACATCGCGTGCTTCGAGTCGCACCACCTGAACCACCTGACGCCGAACACGTTCTGCATGGACCTGTACGTGGCGTCCATGAAGCACTGCCTGGGCGAGATCGACGAGGCCGCGTTCCGCATGCGCGCGCGCACGGCCCTGCAGCGCCTGGTGAAGCAGGCCGACCGCGACTGGCTGCGCCTGCACTTCAAGCACCTGCCGCACGCTGAGATCGATTCGTACCAGCCGGGCGGCGCGACCGCCGCGGACATCGACGCGGCCGTGGATGGCCTGGTGCGCACGTACGCGGGCGCGAGCTTCCAGCTGAAGGGCCTGAAGCACGCGGGCTTCAAGGACTTCACCGAGGGCCCGTCGGAGGACACGCCGGTGCTCCTGCGCCAGGACGCGTACAAGGCGCTCACCGAATCCGTGCGCTTCACCGAGGCGGGCGGCACCACGGTGGACACGGTGCACACCGCGCGCTTCGGCGAGATCGAGGAGCGCGGCTACGCCACGACCGCGACGGGCCGCGCGCTCTACGACGACTGCCTGGCGAAGGCCGACGCGATGCGCGAGAAGGATGCAGGGCTGCCGAAGCGCGACTGGGCCGCGTACGACGCCGCCTACGCGAAGGAGTTCGCGCGCTTCCCGAAGACGCTGCCCGAGCTGGTCGCGCAGGGCCTGGTGTTCGCGCGCTTCGCGCCCACGCCGAAGGGCGTCGCGGCGGCGAAGGCCGGAGGCATCGGCACCACCGACCTCCTGCAGCTGACCCGCGACGGGCTGGTGCAGTTCGAGGGCCTGCGCTACGAGGACTTCCTGCCCGTCAGCGCGGCCGGCATCTTCGCGTCCAACCTGAACCAGTACGGCACGCAGTCGACCGCGGCCGTGCGCCCGACTTACACCCAGCGCCAGCTGGAGGAGGTCATGGGCCGGCCGATCATCGACTCGAGCGTCGTCTATGCGGGGGTCGATGCGGAATCGCGCCTGGCCACGTACCGCGCGCTGGGAATCCTGGACCGCGTGCCGGCGGCCGAGCGGGCCGCGCTGGAGCAGGCCGTGGCGGCGTGCCCGCCGGGGACGGTGCATCCCTCGGGTGCCCACCCGGTAGGTGCGGGCACCTGACCAAGGAGCCCGACCGATGCAGACCCGCCGCGAGATGATCCGAACCACCACGATGCTCGCCGGCGGGATCGCCGCGGGCGGCCTGCTTGCCCCGGCGGCGTTCGGTGCGGCGCGCCCGGCGCCGGCCGCGAGCACGGCGCGGCGTGACAAGAACTCGAAGCTGCAGCTCCTGCAGGTGGGCGTCGGCGGCAGCATCGCGCCGGCCGACCGCGACCAGCTGAAGAAGCACCCCGACGTGGTCTTCACCGGGTTCTGCGACGTCGATTCGAACGAGCTGGACGCCGTCCGCAAGGACTTCCCCGACGCGTTCACGTGCCGCGACTTCCGCGAGGCGTTCGCGAAGCACGCGGACAAGTTCGACGGCGTGGTGGTCTGCACGCCCGACCACAACCACGCGCTGATTATGATGACCGCGCTGCACGCGGGCAAGCACGTCTACGGCCAGAAGCCGCTGGTGCAGCAGCTCTCCGAGGTGAAGGCGATCCTGGGCGCGGTGAAGGCGCGGCCGCAGCTGGTGACGCAGACCGGCAACCAGCGCATGGGCTACGAGGGGCGCCAGCGCGCGGTGGACATCCTGAAGCGCGGGCTGCTGGGCAAGGCCATCGAGGCGCACGTCTGGGTGAACGGCCCGAACGAGGGCGTCGACTACTTCTTCTGGTACGGCGGCCTGAAGGACCCGATCACCCCGCCGGAGAACGTGGACTGGACGCTGTGGCAGGGCGCCGCGCAGGACGCGCCGTGCCGCCCGGGCCTGATCGGCCGCCAGTGGCGTTCGTCGTGGGACTACGGCACCGGCCAGCTGGGCGACTGGTGCACGCACCTCCTGGACGTCCTCTACTTCGCGTACGACCTGCCGGCGCCGTCCTCGGTGCTCTCGCAGACGCTGCGCCCGTCCGACTTCTACCACTCGCTGGGCGTGCACTCGACGCTGACCTACCAGGTGGCGGGCCCGCGCTTCGCCAAGCCGTGGTTCCCGGTGCACTACTGCGACCGCGGCCAGGCGCCCTCGCGCGCGGCGCTGGGCATCCCCGCCGGCAAGTTTCCGAACACGGGCACGCTGGTCGTCTGCGAGGACGGCATCCTGCTGGTCGAGCCCGAGGGCAAGATCGAGGTCTGGCGCGGCGGCAAGCCGGTCGACCCGAAGACGATCCCGGGCCAGGGCGAGGTGAAGGAACGCAACCACTGGCACAGCTGGGTCGACCGCATCATGGGCAAGCAGGACGCGTTCGTGCAGACCCCGTTCGAGTACGGCGCGCGCCTGGCCGAGGCCGGCGTGCTGTGCTCGCGCGCGGCGCGGTTCCCGAACGTCGAGCTGCTGTGGGACCGCGAGACGTGCGCGTTCACCAACCACGAGGACGCCACGAAGACCGTCGTCCGCCGCGAGTACCGCAAGGGGTTCGAGCTGCCGGGGTAACACGCAACCCGGTTGACCGGGTTCACCCGCCCGGTTCCCGTGAATTCACGTGCCTTGGGCAGGTGAACCCGGTCAACCGGGTTGCGTGTTACCCGACCGCGGGTGCTCGACGGGCCGCCCGGACTTGCCCCAGGCGCCGAAGCCGCCGGCCAGGCTCTGCACGTTCGTGAAGCCCATCGCGCACAGCGTGTCCGCCGCCAGCGCGCTGCGGCTGCCGCCGCCGCAGACGCAGACGATCGGCCGGCCCAGGTCGCCGTCGCCGACCGTCCCGCCGAACGCCACCTTCGCCACGTCGCGCTCCAGCACGCCGCGCGGGATGCCGACGCTTCCCGGCACGTAGCCGCGCCCGCGTTCGTCCACCTCGCGCACGTCGATCACCAGCAGCTCGGGGACGTCGCTGCCGGGCTCCAGGAGTTCGGCCAGCTCGTCCACGTCGATCTCGTGGATGCGCCGCTTCGCGTCATCCACGAGGTCATTGAAGCTGCGGAACGGCATCTCGCGTCCTTCCGTGCGGTTCAGTCGCCGATCGGGAAGTACTGCAGCATGTTGATCGGCAGGTTGACCTGCAGGCCGACCTGGTGGTTCACCTCGCCGCCGCTGTCGTTGTACGCGTAGCCCAGCTGCACCAGCGACTGCGGCCCGAAGAAGTTGTAGCCGATGTTCGCGGAGACCAGGAACCCGTTGTCGTTCCCGCTGCTCGGGTTGTACTGGGGCTGCCAGGTCAGGGCCACGTCCGACTGCCAGTTGCCGTAGTTCCCGATGATGCCGAACGTGTAGTAGTCCGACCACGCGCCGGCGTTGCCGCCCTCGTCCCAGAAGTGGGCGTACTCGAACAGCGGGCCGACGGTGAAGTACCGCGCGTCCAGCGTGCTGTCCGGCGAGCCGTCGATGACGTACTGCCAGCTGAAGCCGACGTCCATGCCCTTTTCCTGCACGGGCGCGCCGTTGCCGGTGCCGAACTGGATGTAGGACGCGGAAACCTGCAGGGTCGGGAAGATGAACGGGATGTTGGCGCCCGTGTAGTTGATGCAGAAGCTGTCCATGCCGCCGCCCGTGCCGGGGCCGGTGGGCTTGGGGGTCGGCGTGATCACGCTGCCCGAGAGGAACGTCGTGTCGACGCCGAAGCCCTCGACGTTCAGCGAGTGGATACCGCCGCCTTCGTCGCCCGTCGACAGGCTGCCCTGCACGCCCAGCAGCCCGCCGAAGCTGTAGTTGTTGACGATGTTCGTGTCGAACACGCCGGGCAGCAGGCGCGGGGCCAGGCCGAAGAGCGACGTGAATCGGCCGGCGATGATGCCGGTGCGCTGGTCGGTCCACTCGATCCAGATGTCGCCCGCCTGGATGCCCTCGCCGTAGAAGGCCCACTGGTCGGGGTTGGACGGCGAGTCCACCTGGTCCAGGCTCACGTTCGCGTTGATCGAGAGCTCGGGCGTGATCCACATGTACGCGCCGAGCGCGACGGACCCGTAGAAGTCGTTGATCCCCTTGCCGTTGCCGGTGGGGTTGCTCGACCACTGGTACTGCAGCTGCGGCTGGTATGCGACGTTCAGGATCGGCCCGTGCCACTCGCCGAACGTGTCGAAGAGGTCACGGAAGAGCGCGTACGAGCGGACGTCGGGGTTCGCGCCGCCGCCGCCGCGGCCCGTCTGGGGGGCCTGGGCGAGGGCGGTCGAGGCGAACGCCGCTGCCGCGATGGCCGCGGCGACGGACGTGGTGCGGGTGCGGTGGTTCACTCGGCACCTCCCTTCGTCGAGGCTTCGGCGCTTGCGGTGGCGGGCGCCTTCCGCGGCACGCGCGCGGCGTACTGGCGCACGGCGTCGGCGATGGCCTTCGGGTCGTCGGTCAGCTCGAAGCGCTTGAAGACGCGGCCGCCGGGGCCCACCAGGCAGATGTCGGTGGAGTGGCGGACGCTGTACGAGCCGTCCTCGCGCTTGGGCTGCGGTTCGTAGGCGGCGCCGAACGTCTTCGAGACGTCGGCGACCTCGGCCGGCGTGCCGCTGATCGCGATCAGGGGCACCGGCGCATCCTTCGCGTACTGCACCAGCCCCGCGCCCTGGTCGCGCGACGGGTCGACGCTGACGAACACGTAGCGCAGCGCTGGGCCGTCGGGCGACTCGCCCAGCAGGTCCTTCACCGCGCCGTAGGTGGAGAGCATGCGCGGGCAGGCGCCGGAGCAGTTGGTGTAGCCGAAGGCCATCAGCGCAAGCCCGTCGGAGAGCGTCTCGTCCGAGACCTGCTTGCCCTCGCCGTCATGCAGGCGGAACGGGCCGCCCATGGCGTTCGGGTCCTTCGCGGCCAGCGGCTGGTGGTCGTTCCACGCGGGGAACGCCGGCACCGGCGGCATCGGCTTCGAGGGGTCGTAGACGCGGACCTTCTGCATCATGCCGCTGTCCTCGTGGCACAGGATGTGGCAGTGGAAGACGAAGTCGCCGACCGTGCAGGGGCGGGTGAAGGGGATGATGACCTCGACCTCGCCGCGCACCGGCATGCTGAAGTTGTCGCGGTGCTCCCACCACGGCACCTCCTTGCCGTTGATCTTCACGATCTGGAAGTCCAGCTGGTGGATGTGGAACACGTGCAGCTCGTCGGTCGAGTTGCGGATGATCCAGCGCTCGGTGTCGCCGTACTTCACCAGCTGGTCGATGCGGGTGCCGTCGAACACGCGGTTGTCGATGCGGAAGTCGACGTCCGTCTCCTGGAAGACGATCGTGCGGGTGTTGTCGATCTTCGCCTTGCGCAGGTCCTCGATCGGGCACGGGCCCTGCGGCGCGATCGGCAGCGACGGTGCGTCCGCCATGGGCTCGCCCTCGCAGACCATGGTCAGCAGGTTCTCCGCGCTGTAGCCGTCGCCGGCGGGGCCGGTGCGGATCTCGGAGGTGTGCAGCTTGTAGCGGCCCGGCTTGTCGAACTTGACCAGCACCGAGACGCGTGCGCTG
>JBEIFT010000069.1:0-11660 GCA_040382255.1 Phycisphaeraceae bacterium | reverse complement strand
GGTCGGACGCGGGCGTCGCGGGCGGCGTGACGGGCTTCGGCTCGGGCGGCGGCGGTGGCGCGTCGTCCTTGCGCGGGATCTCGGGCGGCGGCGTGGCCTCGTTCGTCGAGGGCTTCGGCTCCACGGGCACGGGCGGCGAGGGCGGCGAAGGCGGCACCGGCGTCGGCTGGTCGGGGGGCGTGACGGGAACCGGGGCCGGGGCCACGGGGGTCGGCGGCGGCAGCGGCTGCGCGGGCTGCTGGGGAGCGCCCTGCGGCGCGGCGGGCTGCTCGGGCTGCTTCGCGTTGTTGCCCTCGGCGGGTGCCAGGACCTTCGGCTCGTCGATCGGCGCGGCCTGCACCGTGCGCGTCGCGGTCTCGTTGGGCGACCCCGCGGCGCTGGCCACCACGGTCGTCGCGTCGGCGTTGGACGCCGCGCCGCCGCCGCCCACCCCGCGGTCCAGCGACGTGTTGCTGCGGCCCGGGCCTTCGCTGCCGGTGCCGCCGGCGTCGCTCATGCGGTAGCCGGCCTGCGCCACCACCGAGAGCTGCGCCATGTGCTCCTCGTACGCATCGCGCCCGATGATCACGATCGAGTTCGGGTCGCCGTCGTCCTTGCCGATCGCGACCTCCTCGTCCTGCGGCAGCGCCGGCGTCGGCTCGGGCATCGTGATCGTGGCCCCGGCGGGCGGCGGCGGGGGAGGCTGCTCGGCCGCGGCCTGCTTCGCGGCGTCGGGTTCCTTCGGCTTCTCCTCGGGCTTCTTCGCCTGCCGCTCGTCGGGCTTCTTCGCGTCGGGGCGCTTGGCGGCGTCCTTCTTCGCGTCGGGCGCCTTGGGCTGCTGCGCGGCGGCGGCGACCTTCGCCTTCTCGGCGTCGGCCTTGGTCGCCTCGCGGTCCGTCCGGAACCAGTCCATGATGGCGGGGGAGAACATCACCGCATGGAATGCCACGGAGCAGACCACGCCGATCGTCAGCGCGAGTCCCGTGCGTTCGGTGTTCGGCTGTTCGGCCGCCATGGCGCCGATTCTACTTGGGCGGTGCCGCGGAACCCTTCGGTGAATGCAGGCCGGGGCGGCCCACCATGTTCACCGTGATGTTCAGCGTCCGCAGGCGGTCGTACACGTCCTGCATCAGCGGCGCGCGGTCCACCTTGCCCTGACCGTCCGCGATCGCCAGGTACACGACCGTCTTGCGGTCCTTGTCCAGCTGGGCCTTCACCCGGGGGGCAAGGTCCTCGACCTTGACCTGATCCTTGTCCACGAACAGGCGACCGTCCAGGTCCACCGAGATGGTCACCGCCGGCGCGGGGGTCGCGGACTTGCCGCTCTGGTAGCTGCGCAGCTGCATCGGCACCAGGTCCACCCGCATCAGCGTCGCCGTGGCGAAGATGAAGTACGTGAGGAGGAAGGTCATCACGTCGATCAGCGGGATCAGCTCGATCCGCGGGTGGATGGGCGTGCGGCGCAGGCGGCGCATGGATCCCGAAGGATACGCGCCCCCGCGGGTGGCGCTATCCTGCCCGCGTGTCCATCAACGAATGGTCGGATGACATCCACATCGCCGAGCTCCAGGACGATCCGTCGTTCTCGGAGGACCTCACCAACCTCACGCTGCGCTACCAGGCGACGATCGACGCCCTGAAGGCCGGCCGCGACCGCCCCGAGACGCCGAACCTGGTGCTCGACCTGCGGCACGTCCACTTCCTGAACTCGACGAACATCGCCCAGCTGCTGCGCCTGCGCAAGGTGGCCATGACCGCCGGCGCGCGCGTCCGCGTGTGCTCCGTCAGCGACCGCATCTGGGGCGTCCTGCTGGCCACGGACCTGGACCGCATCTTCGACTTCAGCGAGGACGTGACCACGGCCCTCGCGGCGCTGCAGATGCAGGTCTGACGGGCTGGCGCGGAAATTGGGTCCGGGATATCCCTGCACCGATTTCCGCCGCTGCGAAGGCGGCAAGGCACCGGCGCACGACCGCGGCCATTTGCTGCGCTTGGCCCTCGAGGCAGTTGCGTGGTCCCCGCGCCCTTTCGCTGCGCTTGGCCCGAGAGGCATTGCGTGGTTGCCGCGCCCTTTCGCTGCGCTTGGCCCCCTCCTCCGCGAACTTCCTCGCTCCACCAGGTTCCGCTCGTCATCGTGTTCGGCTGGCTCGGCACGTGGCGCGACCCGGGCCGAATCGAACCGTGGTACGCGTGCCTCGCGGCCTCGTACGTCGCTGCGGAGGGGGCCAATGCTCGCTGCGGGCGCTCGCCGACGGACGTTCCTTGGGCGATTCATCGTGCCGCCATTGCGGCACGATGACACGTCCGCAGGCGCCCAGAGCCGAGCACGGACCGGAGGGGGCCTCATCAAGCGAGTTGTCCCCGGCGGCGCCATTGCGCCGCCGGGGAAGTGTCTGAGCGCCTGAGGCCCCCGCTGGTCCGCGCGCACGGCGACCAGGTGCCTTTCGCATGGCGACCAAGTGCCTCGCCGTCCCCGCCGCAAAGACCGCGCGGGGTCGTCCCGAACCCGGTCTCCGTCACTCCGCCGGCGTCGCCGTCACCGGCTCGTCGCCGGCCAGGACCTTGGCCACGCTTGCCACGCCGTCGCCGGAGTCCAGGGTGACCAGCCGCACGCCTTGCGTGTTGCGGCCCACCTGGCGTATGTCCGCGGCGCGGATGCGCACGACCATGCCGCCGCGCGAGCTGAAGATCAGCTCGTCGCCGTCGGTCACGGTGCGCACGGCCACCACGCGGCCGTTGCGGCCCTCGGTGCGGATGTCGATGCGGCCCTTGCCACCGCGGCTCTGCGCGCGGGTCGTGCCGTCCTCGCTCTGCACCAGGTACTCGCGCAGGGGGGTGCGCTTGCCGTAGCCGGTGGCGCAGACGGTCAGCAGGTCGGAGTCGTCGCAGACCACGCCGCCGACGACCTCGTCGCCCTCGGCCAGGTCGATGCCGATCACGCCCGCCGCGCTGCGGCCCATCACGCGCGCGTCGTTCTCGTCGAAGCGGATCGACATGCCGTCGGCGGTCGCCAGCAGCACGTGGTCGGCGCCGCGGGTCAGCAGCACGTCGACCAGTCGGTCGCCTTCCTTCAGCCCCAGCGCGATGATGCCGGCCTTGTTGACGTTGCGGTACTCCTGCAGCGCGGTGCGCTTCACCTGGCCGTTGGCGCTCAGGAAGAACAGGAAGTCCTCGCGCGCCTCGAAGTTGGACACCGGCAGCCACGCGCAGATCCGCTCGTCCTTGCGCAGGTCCAGCAGGTTCTGGATCGCGCGGCCCTTCGCGGTGCGGGCGGCCTCGGGGACCTGCCAGACCTTGATCTTGAACACGCGGCCCGTGTTCGTGAAGCACAGCATGTCGTCGTGGCTGCTGCAGACCAGCAGGTGCTCGACGCTGTCGGCGTCGTCGTCGCCGCCGCCGCCGGCGCCCTTGGCGCCGATCACGCCCTTGCCGCCGCGGCCCTGCACGCGGTACGTGTCGCTGGGCAGGCGCTTCACCCAGCCGCGCCTGCTCACCGTCAGCACGACCTCGTGCTCGGGGATCAGGTCGGCCATCTCGAAGTCCTCGGCCTCGTTGCCCTCGATCGTGGTGCGGCGGGCGTCGCCGAACTTCTCCTTCAGCTCGATCGTGTCCTCGCGGATGATGTCGAGCACCAGGCGCTCGTCGGCCAGGATCGCCTCGTAGCCCTCGATCTCCTCGACGAGGCCGCTCAGCTCGCCGGCCAGCTTCTCGATCTCCAGGCCCGTCAGCTGGATCAGGCGCAGCGCGCCGATCGCCTCGGCCTGCACCCGGGTCAGCGCGGTGCCGGACGGCTCGGTCTTCGCGATCACGGCCTCGGGGATCTTCGGCGCGTAGGGGTGGCTGCGCGGGATGCGGAAGCTGCGCGCCATCAGGCCCGCGATCGCCTCGTCGCGCGTCCGCGCGGCGCGGATGATGCGGATCACCTCGTCGATGTCGCACACCGCGTAGATCAGGCCCTCGAGCTTGTGGGCCTGCTGCTTCGCCTGGCGCAGCAGGTAGGCCGTGCGCCGGCGGATGACGTCCTTGCGGTGGTCGACGTACAGGTCGATCAGGTTGCGCAGCGGCAGCGTGCGCGGCTGGCCGTTGACCAGCGCGATGTTGATGATGCTGAACGTGTCCTGCAGCGGCGTGAACTCGTAGAGCTGCTTCTCGACCACCGCGGGGTCGGCGTTCTTCTTCAGCACCACCACGATGCGCGTCTGCGCGTCGCGGCCGGAGTGGTTCTTGACGTCCGCGATGTCGGGGATGCGGTCGTTGCGGCTCGCATCGACGATCTTCTCGATGAGGGTCGACTGCACCACCTGGTACGGGATCTCGTCGATGACGATCGCGTCGCGGCCGCCCTCCTTCGTCAGGTGCACCTTGCCGCGCACCGTCAGCTTGCCGCGGCCGGTGGCGTATGCCTCGACGATCCCGCGGCGTCCCATGATCGTGCCGCCGGTCGGGAAGTCCGGGCCCGGCACCAGCTTCATCAGGTTCTCGAGCCCGACCTGCGGGTTGTCGATGGTCGCGACGATCGCGTCGCAGATCTCGCGCACGTTGTGCGGCGGCATGCTGCTGGACATGCCCACGGCGATGCCGCTCGAGCCGTTGACCAGCAGGTTGGGGAACTTGGCCGGCAGGACCGTCGGTTCCTGCAGGCGGTCGTCGTAGTTGGGCTTGAAGTCGACCGTCTCCTTGTCCAGGTCGTCCAGCAGCGCCACCGCGGCGGCGGTCATGCGCGCCTCGGTGTAACGCATCGCGGCCGGCGGGTCGCCCTCGATGGAGCCGAAGTTGCCCTGCTTGTCGACCAGCAGCGCGCGCGTCTTCCAGACCTGGCCCAGGTTGACCAGCGTCGGGTAGATGACGCTTTCGCCGTGCGGGTGGTAGTTGCCGCTCGTGTCGCCGCAGATCTTCGCGCACTTGATGTGCTTGCGGCCCGGCGTCAGGTTCAGGTCGTGCATCGCCACCAGGATGCGGCGCTGCGAGGGCTTCAGGCCGTCACGGACGTCGGGCAGCGCCCGGTCCATGATGGTGCTCATGGCGTACGTCAGGTAGCTGTCGTGCAGCTCGCGCTCGATGTCGATGTCGACGAGGCGATCGACCGGCGGGACGGTGTTTTCGGGTGTTTCAGCCATGGGTTTTCCGAGGTCGCGCATGATACCCGGAAACGCGTTCCGAAGCCGCTTCCGCGCCCTTTCGCGGTGGTGCGGAATGGCCGTGATTCAAGGCAATTTCTTGCGCGTGCGAGCGGCCTGCCGCAGTAGCGTTTGGACATGCCGACCCGACCGCTCGTCCGTGCCGCAGTCACGGTGATCATGGGCCTTGCGCTCGCCGCCGTGATCGTCACCGTCGTGGCGTCCTGCGCCTCGTCGCCGGCCGCGGCGGCACCCGCGCACTGCCTGCAGGCAGCGGTCGTGGACCGCTCCGGCGCCACGGTCTGCCGGCTCGGGTGCGCCGATTTCGTGCGCGCGTCGAAGTCGCGTTCCTCGGACGGCGCGCCGGCCGTCGCGCTGGAGCTGACGCCCGCCGCGGGCGAACGCCTGCGCGCCGCGACCGCCGACGCGGAGCATCGCAGCCTCGTGGCGACGTTCACGTGGGACGGCGCGGCGCTCGACTTCCGCCCCAACGTGCGCAGCCAGCTCTCGACGCAGCTGATGGTCACCGGCCGCAGCCCCGGCGACCTCGCCGCGTGCGACCGGATCGTGGCGGCGTTCGCGGCGCGGTGAGGCGCCTGCGCGCGCGGCTCACTTCCGCGCGGTGATCAGCAGGAACAGGCCGAGCCCCGGGGCCGCGCGGCGGACCAGCCAGCGGGGGAAGATCGCCTTCGCGGTCGAGAGCAGGGGGCCGCGGTGGCGCTGTCCCGCGCCGCCCTCCAGCAGGTCGCCCTGCGAGAGCACGACCGACGTCTCGACGTTCGAGAAGTCCCGGAACAGCTCGCGCGCCTCGGCGGGCGTGTAGGCCTTCGTGCCGGGGCTCTCCAGGTGCGACGCGTAGATCTGCGCCATGCTGGTGCCCGGCTTGCCGCGCAGCAGGCCGTAGCGCGCCCACAGCATCATGCCCACCAGGCTCCACGTGTGGTAGATCATCACGCGCGCCTCGCCGCCCGGCTTCAGCACGCGGTGGATCTCGCGCACGGCGGCCGGCGTGTCGGGGCTGTGGTGGATCACGCCCCACGAGTAGACGACGTCGAACTCCCCGTCGCCGAAGGGCAGGTGCTCGGCGTCGCCCACGCGCAGCGTCGACTTCAGGCCCTTGTGCGCCAGCCGGCGCGTGGTCATCTCGATCGCACGGTCGGTCAGGTCCACCCCGTGCAGGTCCGCGCCCGCGGCCGCGAAGCCCTCGTGGTCGGCGCCCAGGCCGACGCCGATCTCCAGCACCTTCCTGCCGCGCGTGTCATCGAAGCGCGCGAAGCCGGGGATGTACGGCTCCAGCTCGTAGCGCTTGCGTCGGTGCTCGTCGAAGCCCGCGGCCTCCTGCGAGGGCAGGTAGAGCTCCTCGCCGCACGAGGCGCGGTTCCAGAACGTCCGGACATCTTCCTTGAGGGCCATGCCCTGCATGATAATCCGGCGTGATCGGGCCTCAAGGCGGGATCAATCCCGCTGCAGCAGCACCAGCCACTCGACGTTCCCCGGCACGCCCGCCTTCTTGCTCGTCTTGCCGCCCACCAGCGGGCTCTGCGTGCTGCCTAGGACCCGCGCGCCCATCGCGGGCATCTCGGCCTCGACGCGCGCGACGATGCCGGCGACCCGCTCGTGCGGCAGGAAGCCGCGGTCGAGCCAGGCCTTCTCGTCCTCGCGCAGCTCGTAGTGGGGCTTCACCAGCGTGACGATGCGGCCGCCGGGGCGCAGCCACCGCAGCGCGGCGGGGACGGCCAGGCGCTGCGGCGTCCATGCCAGGTCCACCACCACCAGGTCGACGCCGCCGGCCGGCGGGTCCGCGTGCAGCGCGTTCGTGCGCTCGCGCGTCTCGACCCGCGGGTCCTTGCGCAGCTTCCACGCCAGCGCGCCGTAGCCGGTGTCGACCGCGACCACGTGCCGCGCGCCGCGCTGCAGCAGGCAGTCGGTGAATCCGCCGACGTTGCAGCCGAAGTCGGCGCAGTCGAGGCCCGCGGGGTCCAGCCTGAACTCGTCCAGCGCGTGCGCCAGCTTGGCGCCGGCGCGGCTCACGAACTGCGGCCCGTCGGCGGGGAGCGGCGCGCCACCGGTCACGGTCAGCCCCTCACGCCGACGACGGCGATGCCCGCGCGGTCGGCCGCGGCCAGCACGGCGGGGCGGTCGGCCAGGATCACGCGGCCGACGCCCACGGCCAGGCATCCGGCGCCGGCGCGCGCAAGGTTCTCGATGGTCTGCACGCCGATCGTCGGGACGTCCGCGCGCATGTCGTGCCCGGGGCGCGCGGTCTTGAGCAGCGTCCAGCCCTTCGCGCGGCAGAGCTCGCCGCTGCGTGCGATCATCGCGTCCGTCCCCTCGACCGCCTCGACCGCGATCACGTCGCGGTCGCGCACGCTGATCGCCTGCCCGATGTCCAGGCCGCCGACCTTCTCGAGCAGCGGCCAGCCGAACGCGATGTCGCCCAGCGCGCGCGCGTCGGGCTGCACGCGGCCCATCGGGCCCTCGGTCGCCAGGTGGTCGGGGATGTAGCGCGTCGAGTCGATGAGGAACACTCCCTGCGTCGCCAGGTCGTCGGCCACCGCGCGCAGCAGCGTCGCGCTGCGCCGGTCGTGCCGCAGCCGGCGGAACCACAGGTCGATCGTACGCCAGTCCGGAAGCTCGCGGACCGCCTTGAGCTTGGCCCACGGGTCGTGCATCCGCTTCTTGCTGACGCGGCCGACCATCGTGACCTCGCTGATGCCCGCGCGGCGGAAGCAGCGCACCCAGCGCCCCAGCTGCAGGATGCCCGCGACGTGGAACTCGTCGCACATCGCGCGCAGCGCGGGGTCGAACTGCTCGCGCAGCCCGACGCACACCACCTTGCGCCCCTGCGCGCGCATGCCCTCGGCCACCAGGAAGGGCAGCGTGCCCTGGCCCGCGATGATCCCGACGCGCGCGCCCGGCGCGGCCCGGTGCTGGGCGGGGTCGGCCGTCACGCGCCGCGGCCCCCGCGGATGTGCGCCGCGCTGTCGGTGCCCGCGTGCATCGGCAGGAACCGCGCGGGGTCGTGCGGCTGCGGCTCGTGCGCCAGCAGGCTGGCGAGCGCCGCGGTGCCGTCGTCCACCACGCCCAGCACGTCGCGGATCGCGGGACGCACGAAGCGGTGCTCGATGCCGTGCTCGATCATCGCGACGAGCGGGTCGTAGTAGCGGTCGTGGTTGACGATGACGATCGGCTTGTGGTGGTCGCCCAGCTGGCGCGCGACGAGCACCTCGAAGAATTCCTCGTAGGTGCCAAGGCCGCCGGGCAGGATCACGTAGCCGTCGCCGCGGTCCATCAGCTGGCGCCGGCGGGCCTGCATCGTGTCCACCACGACCAGCTCGTCGCAGCCGGTCCAGCCCTGCTCCAGGCTCATCAGCTTCTGCGTGATGATGCCGATCACCCGGCCGCCGCGCTCCTTGCAGGCGCGGGCGCACTCGCCCATCAGGCCGATCGAGCCGCCGCCGTAGACCAGCGTCAGCCCCTTCTCGGCGATGGCGTGGCCGAGCGCGCGGGCGCCTTCGGAGAAATGGGGCTCCAGGGCGCCGCTGGACGAACAGTAGACGGTGACGGAACGCATGGGTGGAAGCGTATACGCTGCGTTTCGCGATGGGATCGATCCCGGCACCGCTCCTGGTCCTGCTGCTCGCCGCCGCCGCGGTGGCGCTGTCGGCGCCGCTCGCCGCGCTGCTGGTGCGGCTTGGCCACCGCGCGGGCGCGCTGGATTCCGCGGGGACCGGCGGCCATGCCAAGGTCCTGCGTCGCGTGCCCAACATCGGCGGCGTGGCGATCGCGGCGACGGTGGCGCTGCCGCTCCTGGCGGTGGTCGCGGCCGGGCACGCGATCGGTGCCGACCGGATCGCCGAGTGGTTCCCCGCGCTGGCCGCCAGCGCGCGCCGCCTGCCCGACGTGCTGCCGCAGGCGACCGCGATCCTGGTGGGCGTGGCGTCGCTGCACCTGATGGGACTCATCGACGACCGGCGCGCGCTGCCGTGGCTGCCGAAGCTCGCGGTGCAGCTGGCGGTGGCCGCCGGCACGGTGCACTTCGGCGGCATCCGCGTGCTGCACCTGGCCGACGCGTGGGCCGGCGGACCCTGGCTCAGCGTCTGCGTCAGCGTGGCGTGGATCGTCGTCATGGTGAACGCCATCAACTTCCTGGACAACATGGACGGCCTGGCCGGCGGCGTGGCGTTCGTGGGTGCGGCGGCGCTGGCGGTCGCGGCCGCGGTGGCCGAGCAATGGATGACGGCGGGGCTGCTCGCCGTGCTGGCGGGTGCGCTGCTCGGGTTCCTCGTGTTCAACTTCCCGTGGCGCGCCGGGCAGGCGGCCCGCATCTTCATGGGCGACGGCGGATCGCTGGTCGTCGGGTACCTGCTGGCTGTCCTCGCGATGGCGATCGTCTTCACCGCGCCCGACCGGCCCGGTTACGCGCTGGGCACGCACGCGTACGGCGTGTTCGCGCCGCTCGTGATCCTGGCGGTGCCGCTCTACGACGCGTGCACGGTGACGCTGCTTCGCCGTTCGCAGGGGCGCAGCCCGATGGTCGGCGACCAGCAGCACTTCAGCCATCGGCTGGTGCTGCGCGGGCTGACCAAGCGTGGCGCGGTGCTCCTGATCTGCGCGCTGGCCGCGGTCTGCGGCGTCTCGGGCCTGCTGCTGGGCAGCGCGGCGCCGTGGCAGGCGGCGCTGATCGGGGCACAGGTGGCGGTGGTGCTGGGGACGATCGCCGCGCTCGAGCAGCCGCAGCTCCGTGCGATGCGCGACGCCGGCGCGGCGCGCGACGAGGGCGTGAAGTGAGCGCCGGGCGCACGCCGCCCGTCGCACCGTCCGAGCCGTTCGTCGCGGCCGTGCGGCAGGGGCCCGGTGCGTTGGCCACGGCGGCCGCGCGCGTGGCGTGTGCGGTGATCGCCGCGATCGCGGCGGGGCGCATGCTGGTCGCGACCGCGCCCGTCGGGTGGTTCGACGTCGATCCGGTGCTCGATCCCACGGCGTGGGCGGGCATCCTGCCTTCGCAGGCGCTGCTGTGCGACGCGGCCGTGCTGGCGTGCGCGGCGGTCGCGCTGTTCGCGATGCGCGGCGCGATCGACCGGCTGGGCATGATGCTCGTGCGCCTGGCGCTCGTGCCCGCGTTCATCGTCGCGGTTCACGCGGCGGGCAGCGGGGCAGATGCCGCGGACGACCTGTGGCGCGGCGCCGACTGGACCGCGGCGGCGGTCGGCGGCGCGGCGATCGCCGCCTGCGTGCGCGCGGATGCGGCCACGGGCGGCCTGCGCGCGCTGCTGGCCGCGGTGCTGCTTGGCGGGCTGGCGCCGCTCCTGGTGCGCGCGGGAGTGCAGCTGGCGGTCGAGCATCCCGAGACCGTCGCCTACTACCAGGCCCACAAGGCGCAGGTGCTGGCCGCGCGCGGCTGGGCGCCCGACGGCGCGCAGGCCGCGATGTACGAGCGCCGGCTGATGCAGCTGGAGGCGACCGGGTGGTTCGGTCTCTCGAACGTGCTCTCGGGCGTGGCGACGGCAGGCGCCGTGGCGCTGGGCGCGCTGGCCGCGGGCGCGTGGCGTCGCGTGGAGTCGGGCACGGCGTTCGTGCTTGCGGCGGCGGCCGCGGCGTGCGTGGCGGTGGTGGCGATCAACGGATCCAAGGGCGCGGTTGGCGCGATGGCGTTGGGCGGCGTGCTGGCGTCGGCGGCGCTGCTGCGCGCGGCGCGCGCGGATGGCGCGACGGATCGCGCCGATGCCCGCGGCACGCGCGGCGCGTGGCTTGCGCTGGGGCTGGTCGCGGGCGTGGTGGCGCTGGTCGTCGTGCGCGGGCTGCTCGGCGAGCAGCTCGGCGAGCGCAGCCTCCTCTTCCGCTGGCAGTACCTGTGCGGCGCGTTGCGCGCGTTCGCCGCGGCGCCGGCCGTCGGCACGGGTCCCGCGGGCTTCGCCGATGCGTACCTGGCGGTGCGCCCGGGCAACGCCCCCGAGGAGGTCGCGAGCGCGCACGCCGCGTGGGCCGACTGGCTGGCGGCGCTGGGCGTGATGGGAGCGGCGTGGATCGCGCTCTTCGTCGGTGCCGTGGCGGGCGCGGGGCGTTCGGCGTTCGTCGGCGGCGATCGTGCGCGTCCGGACGACGCTCCATCGGGACCGAGCGCGCTCATGCTGGTCGCGCCGGCGTTCGTCGGCCTCGCGGCGGCGCTCGCGGTAGTCCCGGAGTCCGACACGCTCGACGGCATCGGCCTGGCGACGCGCCTGGGCGGCGCGGGCATGGCGATGCTGGTGGCGTTCGCCGTGTGTGCCACGGGCTGCGCCGCGTCGGTCGCACTCTCGATCGCGCTCGGCGCGGCGGGCGTGGTGGTCGCGATGCACGCGTGCGTGGAGATGACGTTCTGGCAGCCGGGCAGCGTGTCATGGGTCGCGTGCATGCTGGCGGTGGCTGCGGCGTGGCCCGGCCGGCCGTGTGGCCGCGCGTCCTGGTGGCGCATGCCGGCGGGGCGGGTGGTCACGACCGGCATGCCGGCGCTGCTCCTGGTGGGATCGGCCGCGGCCGTCGTGGCCGGGGCGCTGCCGGCCGCCGGCGCCGAGCGCCGCATGG
>JBEIFT010000068.1:0-11816 GCA_040382255.1 Phycisphaeraceae bacterium | reverse complement strand
TCATGGGAGCCGGCAGTGCCCGAAGTCGCGCAATTTCATGCGTGCCCACGGCAAGGCTGGTGACTGGGACTAAGTCGTAACAAGGTAGCCGTAGGGGAACCTGCGGCTGGATCACCTCCTTTCTAAGGGATACCTTAGACCTCCTGAGAGAGCGATCTCGAAGGAGGGATCTCAAGTCAACGCAATCTCGTCCGGCTCGACCGGATCGCTGCCTGGTGACAGGCAGTCAAAGGCGTCCAACTGTTCCTTGACATATCGTCAGCGCCCTCGGTTCACGCCGAGGGCGCTGTCATTTTTCCGCGTGCGTTCGGGAGCTTCGGGAGCCCGGGTGCGTGCCGGCGCGGCGCCTCGCGCCGTGCCCGTCGCGTTGCGGGCGCCTTGGCGCGCATGGGTGAGCGGCCTGGCGCGCCCGCGTGGGTGCCCGTGGTGCGCGCGCCGTAGAGCCCACGGGGCGCGGCTGTGGGGCCCGCGGGGCGCGTGTGCGGGGCAGTCCCGCGGTTCGCGGACCATCAACGCCGGAAATTGCCCCGCATTGGTTGACTCGCGTTCCCGCGCGGCTATGTTCGCCTCGGAAGGTAAGAAGGCCGCGCTTCGGTGTGGCCGAGGGAATCTAGGAAAGGGTCTGAAACTTGAGGCATGTGCCGGCGCCGAACGCAGCGAAAGCTGTTGCGTGCGTCAGTCGGCGGCACGGCTTCCGACGGTAGGGAGTAGGGCGTTGTTCAAAGCGACCCTCCGATCGGACGGGAGCTCCGTGGGTGGACGGAACTCCAGTCCCTTTTCTGAACTCGCGGGCTCCTGATCGAAAGGTCAGGAGCCCGCCGGGTTTTTGGAGTGCATTGCACAGCAGGCGCCGTCGTGGGCGCCTGCGTGCGGGTTCGTGGATGTCCGTGCGGCCTTCGCGCGTCTCCGGGTCAGTCGTTGAAGCCACCGACGTACGGCATCGGGCTGTTCGACTGGGGGGAGCCGATCCAAGCGCCGTTGCCCAGTTCCTCGCGGTCCCAGGCGGGCATGATGCCCCAGTTCACCATGTCGGGGTTGCCGGCCACGGTGCCGTTGGCGATGAAGCTGCCGCCGTTGCCGTCGTTCGGGCCGCCCGGGCCCAGCGGCGGGGGGTAGCCGGGGCCGTAGTGGTGCATGACCACGGAGTTGCCGCTGGGGGTCACGTACTTCGCCTGGACGTAGCCGGGTGTCCGGCCGTCGGTGATCGGGGGGCCGCCGCCGGAGCCGACCGCGTCCTTGGCGGTGGGCCCGACCATGTGCAGGTTGTATTCGGGGGCCAGGGCGGCCTGCTCCATGGCCTGTCCCGACATGATGCCGCCCTGCTGGTTGTAACCCACGCCCTGGGGCACGCCGCCGACCGAGCCGTCGCTGCCGGCCGCGGGGGCGCCCTGGGCACTGCCGTTCGCGCCGCCGTAGCCGATCCCGCTGCCACCGCCGCCGCCTCCACCGCCGTACCCGACACCCTGCTGCTGCGGGGCGCCGGCAAGGGGGGCGCAGGCGAGGAGGACCGCGACGACGGGAAGCGTGCTGGCCATTGGGGGCTCCGTGGGGCTGGGCGCCTGGCGGCGCCGGTGTCCGGTGGGCGGCAAGCGCCGCCGGGGGAAGCGTAGCATCCATGACCCGATGCGCATCGTCATCGCTTCCGACCACGCCGGCTTCCCGCTCAAGCAGGAGATCCTGCCGCTGGTCCGTTCGCTGGGGCACCAGGTCATCGACGTGGGCACCGACGGCACCGCCGCGGTCGACTACCCCGACTACGCGGTCAAGGGCTGCGAGGTCATCCTGCGCGGCGAGGCCGACCGCGGCATCCTGCTCTGCGGCAGCGGCGTGGGCATGTGCATCGCGGCGAACAAGATCCCCGGGATCCGCGCCGGCAACATCGAGGACCACTACTCCGCCCACCAGGGCGTCGAGCACGACGACATGAACGTCATCGTCCTGGGCGGGCGCACCACGGGCGCGGCGGTGGCCGCCGACCTGGTGCGCGCGTTCCTGGCCGCCACGTACACCGGCGAGGAGCGCCACGCGCGCCGCCTCTCCAAGGTCCTCGCGATCGAGGCCCACCCCGAGCAGTTCCGTGCCGTCGCGCGCACGGGCGGGCACGCGCCCGCCGGCGCCGGCCACGGCTGATTCCGTCCGTCCGTCCCACCCCAAGTGCGCGCGTGGCGCGCAGGAGCACCGTCAGCAATGCGTTCGAAGATCGCCGCCTCCGTCATCGCCGCCGCCAGCGCGGCATCCGCCTTCGCCGCCCCGCCGCAGGCGCCGTCCAACGGCGTCGACTACTCGGCGCTGCCGCCCGAGCCCTCGGCCACGCAGAAGCAGCTCGAGTCGGCCAGCGTCAGCATGCAGCAGGCGATCGAGTCGGCCGAGAAGGCCATGAACGGGCAAGTCGTCATCGCGCGCGCGATGCCCGCCGCGACGGGCATCACCTACGAGCTGATCGTCGTCAGCGGCGGCCTGCAGAAGCGCGTCACCGTCGACGGCGCGAACGGCAAGGTCACCGGCGCGGTGCTGACCATGCAGTCGGCCATGGCCAAGGCGCTGGAGTCCACCAAGGGCGGCGCGGTCAAGGAGATGCAGATGGCTCCCGGCGCCGAGCCGCCGGTGATCGGCGTCACCGTCTTCAAGGACGGCAAGCGCCACGACGTGGTCGTGAACGCGGTCGACGGCTCGATCGTCAGCGACACGGTGCAGGCGCGCTTCCCCGGCGAGGACTTCGCCGGCGAGATCAAGACGCTGCCCAGCGGCCTGATGTACGTCGACCTGAAGGAAGGCGCCGGCGCCGCGCCCGCCAGCAAGAACGCGTTCGTGAAGGTGCACTACACGGGCTGGCTGACCGACGGCCGCGAGTTCGACTCGAGCCACAAGCGCGGCCAGCCGGCCGAGTTCGGCCTGGCGAGCGTGATCCCGGGCTGGACCGAGGGCCTGAGCACGATGAAGGTCGGCGGCAAGCGCAAGCTGATCATCCCGTACAACCTGGCGTACGGCGAGCGCGCCACCGGCCCGATCCCGGCGAAGGCGATGCTGATCTTCGACGTCGAGCTGCTGGACATCCCGAACAACCCGCAGCAGTGAGCGCGGGCCGGGTCTCCCCCGAATGAAGCGCGGGCGCGCCGTTGGTGGCGCGCCCGCGTTCATTTTCGGGAGCCGTCTGCGTGGGCCCGCGGCGGTGCCGTGGGCGGCGCGCCGGCAGGAGTCTCACGGCTTCTTGAAGACATCATCGGCCTGCTTCGCCACCTCTTCCTGGTAGGCGTCGACCTTGGCCTTGGTGCGCACGGCGGCGTCGCGGGCCTTGCCGAGCGACGAGCTGCTGTTCCAGTTCACGTCGCCGGGGCTGGCGTGGTTGTCGGCCTGGGCGGTCTCCTGCTGCGGCGCGGGGACGCTGTTGGCGGTGCGCGGCTTCATGTCCTCGCAGCCGAAGGCCAGGAGGACGGGCAGGGCGAGCGCGATGGTGCGGGACGTGGCCATGCGGGGATGTTACGGGACAGGTGCAGCGGTGAATCCGCGGAGCCCCGGTCGGCGATTCCATCAGGCGATGGGTGCCCGCGCGGGCGCCCGGACTGCGCCCCACGGCGACTGCCGGCCGCCCCGAAAGGACCCTCCCATGAACGACCCCATGCTGACCGACCGCTTTGTTGCGCCCTCGCGCGTGGCGGACACCGACCGCTGCTGCGGCCATCACCCCGCGGCCGCAGCGGAGACGAACGGTTCGCGTGCCGGCTTCGCCGCGCGCGCGCCGATCGACCAGCCGCGCATCGAGCGCGCCGTACGCGAGATCCTGTTCGCGATCGGCGAGGATCCCTCGCGCGACGGCATCCGCGACACGCCGCGCCGCGTGGCCAAGGCGTACGCCGAGGTCTTCGGCGGGCTGCACCAGGATGCGTCGCAGCACCTGGCGCGCGTCTTCGAGCAGCGCGGCGACGAGCTGATCACGGTCACCGGCATCGGCTTCTTCTCGATGTGCGAGCACCACCTGCTGCCGTTCTTCGGCAAGGCGCACGTGGCGTACCTGCCGCAGGGCGGGCGCGTGGTGGGCCTGAGCAAGCTGGCGCGCACGGTCGAGGTCTTCGCCCGCCGCCCGCAGCTGCAGGAGCGGCTGACCGAGCAGGTGGCCGACGCGCTGATGGAGCACCTGGACCCCGCCGGTTGCATCGTGATGGTCGAGGCCGAGCACCTGTGCATGAAGATGCGCGGCGTGCGCACGGCCGAGAGCATGATGACCACGTTCGTGCGCCGCGGCGTGTACCGTGACGATGCCGCGCGCGGGGACCGGGCGATCGAGCTCGTCCGCGACCTGGCGCGGCGCGCGTGAACGGGCCCTTCGCAGCCATCTTCGACCTGGACGGCACGCTGGTCGACAGCTTCGATGCCCACTGGACGTCGTGGCGCGACATGTGCGCGGGGCACGGCGTCACGCTGACGCACGAGCGCTTCGTGCGCAGCTTCGGCATGCGCAACGACCGCATCATCGAGATGTACTGGCGCGAGGACGGCAAGGAGCCGCCCGTGGGCGACGCCGCGCTGCGCTGCGCCGACGACAAGGAAGAGCGCTACCGCCGCATCGTGGCGGACGCGTTCCCCGCGATGGCCGGCGGCCGCGAGCTGCTGGCGCGCCTGCATGCCGCGGGTTGGAAGCTGGCCGTGGGCACCAGCGGCCCGCCGGAGAACCTGCGCGTGGCGGTGGACGGCCTGGGCGCCGACCGCTGGTTCCACGCCGAGGTCTGCGGGCTGGACGTGGCGCACGGCAAGCCCGCGCCCGACATCTTCCTGCTGGCCGCGCGGCGCGTGGGCGTGCCGCCCGAGCGCTGCGTGGTGGTCGAGGACGCGGTGCCCGGCATCCAGGCCGCGCACGCCGCGGGCATGCCGTGCGTGGCGATCTGCAGCGCGGGGCACACGCATGCGGAGCTGGCGTCCGCGGAGCGGGTGATCGACCGTTTCGACGAGCTCGAGGTCGCCGCGCTCGAGGCGCTGGTGCGGCGGGGGCGGGGCAGCGCCTGAGCGCCGGCGGTGCGCCGCGGCGGCGTACCATGCCCCTCCCATGGATCCCCGCTACACGCGCCTTGCCGAACTCCTCGTCCGCCACAGCTGCCGCGTGCAGCCGGGAGAGCACCTCCTGGTCGAGCTCTTCGACGGGCCCGAGGAGGTCGCGATCGCGGTGGTCGAGGCGACGCGCGCGGCGGGCGGGCACCCGCACGTCGAGCTGCGCTCGAACCGCGTGCTGCGCGCGCTGAACCGGCTGGGCGCCGAGGACGGCCTGCGCACCTGGGGCGAGTACGACCTGGAGCGCATGAAGCGCATGCAGTGCTACGTGGGCATCCGCGGCGCGCAGAACGTCAGCGAGATGGGCGGCATCGCGCCCGAGCAGATGAAGAACGTGGGCCGCCTGTACGCGAAGCCCGTGCACTTCGAGCAGCGCGTGAACCACACCAAGTGGGTGGTGCTGCGCTGGCCCACGCCCAGCATGGCGCAGCTGGCGCAGATGTCGACCGAGGACTTCGAGCGCTTCTACTTCGACGTCTGCCTGGTGGACTACGCGAAGATGGACCGCGACGTGCAGCCGCTGAAGCGCCGCATGGACGCCGCCGACAAGGTGCACATCAAGGGGCCCGGCCGGACCGACCTGCGCTTCTCGATCAAGGGCATCAGCAGCGTGCCGTGCAGCGGCGAGCGCAACATCCCGGACGGCGAGTGCTTCACCGCGCCCGTGCGCGACAGCGTCGAGGGCGTGCTGCAGTACAACACGCCGACGATCTTCAACGGCACGACCTTCACGAACGTGGGCCTGGAGTTCAGCAAGGGCCGCGTGGTGAAGTGCTGGGCCGACCAGAACCAGAAGGAGCTCGAGGCGATCTTCGACACCGACGAGGGCGCGCGCCACATCGGCGAGTTCGCGATCGGCTTCAACCCGAAGATCATGCACCCGATGAAGGACATCCTGTTCGACGAGAAGATCGCGGGCAGCTTCCACTTCACGCCGGGCCGCTGCTACGAGGAGACCGAGAACGGCAACCGCAGCGAGATCCACTGGGACCTGGTGTGCATCCAGCGGCCGGAATACGGCGGCGGCACGATCGAGTTCGACGGCGAGCTGATCCGCAAGGACGGCCAGTTCGTGCCCGCGGACCTGCAGCCGCTGAACTACTGAGCGGGCAACCGCCCGTCGCCTGAAGAGGAGCCGCCCACGTGAGCACCGCCGCCATCGTCGACCTGCGCTCGGACACCGTCACGCGGCCCACGGCCGCGATGTGGGACGCCATGCGCGCCGCCGAGCTGGGCGACGACGTGCTGGGCGACGAACCGACCGTGGCGCGGCTCGAGCGCGCGATCGCGGACCTCCTGGGCAAGGAGGCCGCGGTGTTCGTGCCCAGCGGCACGATGGCGAACCAGCTGGCGATCCGCACCGCGTGCGGGCCCGGCGACGAGATCGTGGCGCACGAGGACAGCCACATCATCCACTACGAGACCGGCGCGCCCGCCGCGCTGGCCGGCGCGATGGTGCGCACGGTGCGCGGCGCGGGCGGGCTGTTCACGGCCGACGACGTTCGCGCCGCGGTGCGCACGCCGAACGTGCACCACCCGGTGAGCCGCATGCTGGTCGTCGAGAACACCCAGAACCGCGGCGGCGGCACGGTGTGGCCGGTGGCGCAGTTCGCGGCGTGCGCGGATGCGGCGCGCGCGGCCGGCATGCACGTGCACGTGGACGGCGCGCGGCTCTTCAACGCGGCGGTGGCCGGCGGCTACGCGGCGCGCGGCTTCGTGGCGCACGCCGACACGGTGAGCGTGTGCTTCTCGAAGGGCCTGGGCTGTCCCGTGGGCAGCGCGCTGGTGGGGCCGGCGGCGTTCCTGCAGCGCGCGCGGCGGTTCCGCAAGATGTTCGGCGGCGGCATGCGGCAGAGCGGCCTGCTGGCGGCGGCCGCGATCCACGCGCTGCAGCACCACGTGGCGCGCCTGGCCGACGACCACGCGAACGCCAAGGCGCTGGCGCGCGGCATCGCGGGCATCGCGGGGCTGCGGCCGATCGTGGCGCCGGACGCCACGCCCACGAACATGGTGTTCTTCGACGTCGACGCCGCCGTGGGCACGGGCCCGGAGCTGTGCGCGGCGCTCGAGAAGCAGGGCGTCCGGATGATCGCGCTGGACCCGCAGCGCGTGCGCGCGGTCACGCACCTGGACGTGGACGCCGCGGGCATCGCGCGCGCCGTCGAGGCGCTGCGCACGGTGGTCACCAGCCGCGCTGCGGCGGGCCGCCCGCAAGGCTGAGCCAGCTGATCCGCTCGACCAGCCAGCGGCCGTCCGGCTGCCGGCGCACCTCGAAGTGCCAGCGCGTGGGGATGGCGGCGGCCGTGCCCGCGATGTCGGTGCGGCAGCCCAGGATCACCGCGCCGCGGTCGGCGTCCAGCGTGGAGAAGTCCAGCTCGGTGATCGCGTTGCGCTCGATGCGGTTGCGCGTGACCAGCCGCTCGGCGGTGCGCATGAGCTGCTCGATGTCGTCGCCCGGCGCCTGGGGGCCGCCGTAGTGCATGGATGCGTCGTCCGCGAAGGCGGCGCGGATGCCGGACATGTCGGCGCCCGCCGCGGCGTCCACCAGCGTGCGCACGGCCTGCGCCGCGTGCTCGCCGGGCGAGGTGACGAACGACGCGAGCACCAGCGTCCCCGCCGCCGCCAGCAGGAGCAGCACGCCGGCCAGGATGGGCTTCGCACGCTCGTTGCGCGCGCCCCACCACGCCAGCACCGCCGCCGCCAGCAGCAGGGGCGCGGCCAGCGTCCACGGGCTCTCGCAGAAGAGCCGCGTCAGGATCGGGGAAGCGGGGAGTTCGACATCCATCGCGCGCGCTGCGTAGCCTAGGGCGCGATGGCAGTCGCGTCCCCGTCACCCGCAGGCATCGCCGATCTCTCCGGCGCGTGCCGCGGTGCGCTCGGGATCCTGGCGGCGGACGGGCCTTCGCTGGCGGCGGCGATCCCGCTGCTGGCGGACCCCGGGCCGCGGCCCAACCACCTGGTGGCGGCCACCGCGACCGCGCTGCGACCGCTGGCCGCGGCCGGTGTGGCGCCCGACGCCGTGGTGCTGGGCGTGGACGAGCCCGACCTGGAGGCGCTGCTCGGCGACCTGCCCGCGGACCTCCTGCGCGGCACCACGCTCTTCGCGCCCGCGGTGCTGGAGGAGCCCGTGCGCCGCTGGTGGAGCGGCCCGCTGCGGCTGACCGGCGAGGGAAGCGGCGACGCCGAGGCGTACGGATCGCTGGGTGCAGGCCGCGCCGAGGAGCGCGCGCACCGCTTGCTGCGGCACGTGGGCTGCGACCCGGTGGCGCTGGTGGGCGTGGACCCGCTGGGCGTCGACGGCGTGTGGCACGCGCGCGGCGGCGCGCTGGACGCGGCGTGGAGCGCGCAGCTGAACCCGTTCCTGACGGTGGCGTCGCTCGAGTGGCGCCTGGGCACCGCGCGGCGCGACCAGCACGACGCGGCCATGCGGCGCGTGAAGGCGTTCGTGAGCGCGGACCGCGACGCGGGTCTGCGCGTGATCGACGCGGGCGGCGGGCTGATCGCCGAGGCCGTGGACATGCCGCTGCGCGAGGTGCTGCGCCGCCACGCGGTGGTGCGCATGCCGCTGCCGCTGCCGAAGCGCGTGCGCACGGCGGTGCTGCCGCGCGTGGAGGTGCTCGAGCGCCGCGCTGCGCCGATGTGCGCGATCGTGGTGGCCGACGACGCGGTGGGCGGCACCGGCGTGGTGCGGCACCTGGACAGCGAGTTCGGCGGCCGCAGCGTGCTGGTGCGCACGGTGGAGCGCGTGGCGTCCTCGCCGGCGGTGGAGCGCGTGGTGGTGGTGACCGACGCGCCGCAGCAGGTGGGCGCGGCGCTGGCCGGGCACCGTGCGCGCGTGCCGGTCGAGATCGACGCGGTGGACGGCGCGCTGCGCGGGCCCGAGGCGCACGCGATCGCGGTGAGCCGGCTGTGGGCGGAGTCGTCGTGGGGCGGCGGCATCGGCGGCACGACGGTGTTCGACGAGATGCTGGCCCCGCGCGCGATCGCCGCGGCGCTGGAATCGCGGCGGCTGGACGGCGCGATCGTCGTGGGCGCCGACTGGCCGCTGGTGCTGGTGGACGGGCCCGCGGGGATCGCGGGCGTGGCCGCGCGCTTCGAGGCGATCGGCCGGCGCGGCGTGGTGTTCGGCGACGGGCCGCCGGGGCTCTCGCCGTGCTGCGTGGGGATCGACGCCGCGCGGTTCCTGGGCGAACGCGGCCCGGGCGCGACGGTGGGCGCGATGGCCGGCCTGCGCGGGCGGTGGTCGTACGACCTGCGCAGCGCGCCGCGCTGGGTGGTGCACGCGCCGTTCGCGGCGCGCATGGCCACGGTTCGTGCGGTGTTCGACTCGCCGCGCGCCAAGCTGCGCCTGCGCCGCGGCATCGAGCCGCTGCTTCCCGAACAGGGATCCGCCGCCCCGGGCTGGGAGGAGATCGTGCCGGCGCTGGAGCGGCAGTACTCGGTGCTGCCCGCGTTCGCGCCGCAGCACCTGCTGGTGGAGCTCTGCACCGGCCGCGCCGGCAGCGGGTCGGCCAGCCCGCACCGCTACGGCACCGTGCAGCGGCCGCCGATGACGTACGCGCTGCTCGAGCGCATCCTGGCGCAGGTGGCCGAGGCCCGCGACGTGGTGATCAGCTTCGCCGGCATGGGCGACCCGCTGCGCCACCCGGAGCTGCCGACGTTCATCCGCATGGCGAAGCAGGCCGGCGTGCGCGCCGTGCACGTGCGCACCGAGCTGCTGGCCCCGATGGGGGCGATCGAGGCGATGGTCGCGGCCGGCGTGGACGTCGTCAGCGTGGAGCTGCACGCCGCGTGCGCAAGCACGTACCGCGCGACGATGGGATTCGACCGCTACGAGGACGCGCTGGGGAACGTGCGCCGGCTGCTGGAGCGCCGCCACGCGCCGGCGGGCTGCGACATGGACCTCTTCGGGCTGCCGTTCGTGGTGCCGCGCATGCAGCGGCGCGCCGAGACGGTGGCGGACCTGGCGGCGTTCGCGCAGGAGTGGGGGCACCTGGGCACCGCGGTGCTCGAGGCGCCGACGTTCACGCTGGTGGACGGCGAGGTCGCCACGCCGCCCGACCGCCTGGCGGACGCCGCGAACCCGCCGCGCGCGCAGCGCCGCGAGCTGTGGCGGCGCATGAAGGTGCTGGCCGACGGCAGCGTGCCGGTGGCCGAATGCGACCTGCTGGGCGTGACCAGCGTGGGGTCGCTGCAGCGGATGCCCGTGGTGGACGCCTGGCGCGAGGTGGTGGCCCGCCGGCGCCAGCTGCGCCGCGAGCAGGGGGTGGGCACCCCCGAACTCCGCACCCGGACGCCCTGACGGCCTAGGATTCCGCCGCGATGCACGACGCGGACGACGTGGACTACGACCAGCCGATCGCGCTGTTCCCGCTGCCCAGCGTGACGCTGCTGCCGCACACGCTGCAACCGCTCCACATCTTCGAGCCGCGCTACCGCCAGATGGTGGTGGACGCGGTGGGCGACGCGGACGGCGCCGACCTGATGCAGGCCGCGCCCATCGCGATGGCGACGTTCGCGGGGCAGCGCTGGCGCACGAACTACGCGGGCGCGCCGCCGCTGCGGCCGGTGGTGTGCGTCGGGCGCATCGTGCAGCACCAGGCGCTGGACGACGGGCGCCACAACATCGTGCTGCACGGCGTGGCGCGCGCGCGGATCGTGCGCATGCTGGAGCCGGACGGGCGGCGCCTGTACCGCATGGCGGCGCTGGAGCCGCTGGAGCGCCCGCTGTCCCCGCGGCCCGCGATGCGCCGCGCGCGCGAGGCGCTGGTGACGCTGCTCTCCGGCCCGCGCCTGCAGCGCATGGAGCCGGCGCGCCAGCTCCTGGAGTGGTTCAACCGCCCCGGCGTCCCCGTGCACGCCGCGGTCGAGGTCGCGGGCAGCGCGCTGATCCGCGACCTGGAGGTGCGCTACCGCCTGCTCGCGGAGGTCGACGCCTACCGCCGCGCGGGCATCGTGCGCGACGAACTGGTGGCGCTGGACCGCCTGCTGGGCTCGGCCGAGGCGCAGCACCCCGAGGAGTGGCCCCGCGGGATCGGCCTGAACTGAGCGCACGCCGCGCCCGTGCCGGGGTAGCCTTCCCCGCGTGGACAGGACGATCCGCCCCAGACGCAGGATGCGCGCCGCCGCGGCCACCGCGACGCTGGCCGTGCTGCTTGCCGCCGGGGCGGCGCACGCGCAGGTCGAGGGCGTCCCCATCACCGGCGACCGGCTCGGCGGGTTCGTGCTGCCGATCGAGCCGGGCAACTGGCCGCTGACGCTGCGCGCCACCAGCGCCTGGACGTGGAAGGTGGACAGCACGCAGCGCGTGGTGCTGAGCGGCAAGGTCAACGTCCAGCTGGCCGCGTACGACTTCTACGCCGAGTCCGCGGTGCTGTGGATCGAGCGCATCCCGAGCGCGAAGGGCGTCGTCACGCAGCTGGCCCTCTGGTTCCCCGAGACCAGCGAACCGACGAAGGCCGCGGGCCTGGGTGCAGGCGGCAGCAACCTGTTCGTGACCGCGAGCACGCTGGGCGACGTCACGCTGCGCGCGGTGCTGGTCGAGCCCAAGGAGCCGACCCGCACCGGCGACCTGCTGCCCCGCGCCGAGGCGCGCCTGGCGGCGTACCTGCGCACGCTGGCCGAGCGTCCGCCCGCGCTGCAGACGCAGCCCGACGTCGCGCGTCCGCCGCTGCCGCCGCCGCCGCCGCCGATCAAGGTGGGCGAGCTGGCGCCGGCCGACCCGAGCGTCGCCGCTGCGGTCGAGGCGCGCTCGATCGCCTCGACCGGCCGAGCCG
>JBEIFT010000067.1:0-11832 GCA_040382255.1 Phycisphaeraceae bacterium | reverse complement strand
TCAGGGTGGGCGGCATCGTGACGGCGGCGGCCGGCGCGGCGTTCACCTTCGGCTCGGCGCCCGCGGCCTCACCCGCGATGGCGCGAAGGCGCCGCAGGGTCCGGGCGTTCAGCTCGGCGCGCTCGAAGCGGGCCTCGGCGATCGCCTGGTCGCGGCGCATCATCGTGGCGACCTCCGCGGGGCCGTTGTTGGTGGCGGCCCCGAGCGCCTGCTCGACCATGGCGTCGGCGATGCGCTCGTCGATCGCGGCGTGCGCGGCCGCGTGCTCGGTGCGCAGCGATTCGACCTGCGCGCGGGTGCCCGCCGGCAGCGCCGGGTCACGGAGCACGGCGTCGATGCGGATCACGGCGTCCTTGGCGTCGGCGTAGGCCTTGGGCGCCAGCGCACGCTTCCACGCCGCGGTGAACGACGCCTTGCCGGCGTCGGACACGGCGGCACCGACCGCGTCGCGGCCGGCGGCGACCTGGGCGCGCGCCGCGGCAGCCAGGTCCTCCAGGCTGCGGCGGCGCGGCGTGCCGTTGCCGCCGTCGGGGCCCTCGTCCTCGATGCCGCGGACGATCGTCAGGCCCTCGATCGCCACGCCCTCGGCGGGCTTCGGGGCGGCGGCCTGCTCGCGCATGCGTTCCTGCAGCTTCCGCGTGCGCTCGCGGGAGGTGCGGATCCCGTCCACGGCGCCCTCGCGCTCGGCGGTGCGGACGGCCTGCGCGGCGGACATCGCGCCCGGCAGCCACGCGTCCAGCGCGCCCAGTGCCGCCGCGCGGTCGGCATCGGCCAGCTGCGCGGCGCGGACCACGTCCAGCACGCTGGGCGCGGGGTCGTTCACGAGCGCGAACGCCTGTTCGGGCGGGCGCGGGTAGTGCAGTTCGTGCACGCGCGCCCAGGCGCGGTCCGCGGACACGCGCGCGACCGTGGCGGGCATGGCACCGGCGGCGGCGCCGACCGCGGCGATGAATGCGTCGTCGGCCGCGGCGAGTGCGGCGTCCCACGCTGCAAGCGACTCGATGCCGCGCGGGATCGCGTCGATCGGCGTCTCGTCGCTGTTGTCGTCGTCCCACGACATCGCGTTGCCCTTGAGCAGCGCGCGCGCGGGCTCCGCGGTGGAGCGCTCCGCGTCCGCGGCCTTCGTGGCGTAGTCCTCGAAGAGCTGGCCGAGCACCGCGTCGGGCACGGCGCCGCCCAGCTGCTGGACGATGCGGTCGGCATCGGCGCGCTGCATCGGGCGCGGGAACTTCGCGCCGGTCATTGCCTGCGGGCCGGTGTCGCCGAACTCGATCGCGGCGGAACCGCCGGCGCCAAGTCCGTCGCCGAAGCGGTCGCCCAGGACGTTCGCGATAACGCCGTCCGAGATCTGGAGCGCGATTCCGCCCTCGAAGATGTCAGTCCCCTCGAATGTGATCATCTCGGGCTCGGCGTCTCCGCCCCCGGTGGCTGCGACAGCGGAGATCATCACGACGGACGTCGTGGTCACGTCCACGCCTTCGCCGCCGATGGTCACGGCGCCCGCGGGCATCGACACGTCGTTCGCGTCGCCCTCCGCCGGCAGCGACGGCGCCTGCGCGAACGGCGGCGGATCCGTCGAGGGATCGCTCGCGAGCGACTGGGTGGAATAGAACTCCGCACGCGCGGGGTCGGCGGCGACGAGCGCGCGCCAGGCGTCGCGGTTGGCCGTGGCGCGCTCGGCCTTCAGGTCCTTGGCCTGCGCGCGGAGCTCGGCGGCCTTCGGGTCGCCGGGGGCCACGCCACGCCGCGCGTCCTCGACCTTGCTCAGGCGCATCGAGGCGTTCCACCAGCGCGCCAGCCAGGCGTCGCGCGCGGCCTCGACGGCCTTCACGGACTCGGGATCCTTGAGCTTGCCCGGCAACTCGGCGAACACGCGGCGCGGGGACACCAGGTCGCCCGCCGCGCGCGCCCAGAACGACTGGTAGGCCTTGAAGCGCACCTTGTCGGATTCGGCGGGCGGCAGCGCGGTGGCCAGGGCCTCGAAGCCGGTGCGGTGCGCGTCGGCCAGCTGGTCGAGCACCGTGTTGAGTGCACCGCTGGCCTCGCGGCGGGCCTGCATGGAGGCGACGAACTGCGCGCCGAGGCCCTCGCCGGCCGCGGTGCCCTCGCGCTTGGCGGCCACCTTGGCGGGAAGCGCCAGCTGCTCGTCCAGCAGCTTGGCGAAGAGCGGGGCCAGCTGCTGCCGGTAGGGGGCCAGCGCGCGCGTGGCCTCTTCGCGGGCGGTGCCGGGCAGCTTCGCGCCGTCGACCACCGTGTCCAGGTCGGTGCGCGCGAGCGGTGGGTTGCCCAGGTCGCCCATCACGGTGCGCGCCACGCGCCGCTGCGCGGCGAAGCGCTCGCGCTCGAGGGCATCGCGCTGGTCGGCGCGGACGACCGCGGACAGCGCGTCGAAGAGCGCGTTCGTCTCCTGCAGCAGGCGTGCCGATTCGGAGCGCTGGCGCTGCTCGCGCTCGGTGGCGGTGCGGCGGTCGGCGGGCGCGTCGAAGGTGCCGGTTGCGCCGGCGCGGCGGAGCACGGCACCCTCGGCTGCGATGGCGAACATGCGCTGCTGCGCGTCGTCGAAGAGCGCGTCGGCGGCGCTGCGCTGCCCGGCGTCCAGCGCCAGGGCGGCGGCGAGCGTCTCGTACTCCTTGCTGGTCATCACCGGCGGCAGCTGGTTCGGGCTGCCGAACGAGAGCTGCGCGTGGGACGTGTGCGGTGCGGCCAGGACGGCAAGGGCGGACAGGACGAACGCGGCGGCGGTGGCGTGGATGCGCATGGTGTCTCCCGATCCACGCACGCGGGGTGCGCGGGTTTGCAGTGAAACTACCAGTACGCGTTCAATCCAGCCCGTTGGCGTGCAGGTGGTCGCGCATCTCGCGCTGCCAGCGCAGCATGCTGCTGGCGGGCAGCGTGCGGTGGTCCTCGCCGGGGACCAGTTCCACGTACCCGGGGCCGTCCGGAAGCGGCTTGCCGGCCGCGGCGCGCCCGGCGGCGATGCGGGCCAGGTCGTCGCGCAGGAGCCGCACGGCACCGTCCAGGTAGAAATTGTCGCGGTCGCCGCAGAGCAGGCGCACGCGGGTGCGCAGGATCGGGGCCACGCGGTCGGTGTCCTCGCGCAGCAGCCGGCCGATGTCGAAGCGCGACCAGTCGGCCGTCACGGTGCCGCGGTCGATCGTGCCGGCGACGTCGTCGAACATCGGCTTGGGAAGCCTGGTGCGCGGGTCCACGGCGCTCCACATGGCGGACCACGCGTCCCACTGCTCGCCGCTGTCGCGCGCGGGGCCGAGCACGCGCTCCATGCCGGCCTCCTGGCGGATGGTCATGCGGACCTTGTCGAACGCGTCCGCCAGCACCGTGCGGAACGACGGGCGCTCCTTGCCGTCGGCGTCGCTGAAGACGCTGGTGTCGCGGTAGAGGTCGATGCCCTGGAAGCTGCGGAAGTCGACGGGGTCCGGTGCGCTGCTGAAGCACGCGCCGAAGGTGCCCGGGTACCGCAGCTGCAGCCACAGCGAGCTCCAGCCGCCGCTCGAGTGGCCGGTGAGGATGCGCGCCTCGGGGCGGCGCACCAGGCGGAATCGGCGCTCGAGCTCGGGGATCAGCTCCTCGACCAGCGCCTGGCCGCGCGGGCCGTTGGCGGGGCTGTCGACGAAGCCGTGGTGCCCCAGCGGTGCCTCGGGGTCCAGCACGATCCACACGGCCTGCGGGACGACGGCCTGCCCGCCGGGCGCGGCCAGCATGCGTGCGTATTCCGCGGCTGCCTCGGCACGGCCGCCGAAGCCGGGGATCACGTAGACGGCGGGGAACATCCGTCGGCGGAAGTTGGGGTCGTCCCAGCCGGGGGGAAGCGCGACGCCGGCGCGCATGGTCACGTCGCGGCCCGCCGCGCGGCTCAGGAGCGGGCTGCGCATCTCGAAGAAACGCAGGTTGGGCGCGCTGGGCTCGGGGTCGGCCTGCAGGGCCGTGGTGAGCTCCAGCGTGACCGTGTCGGTGCGCCCGGGCTCGAAGTCGACCGTCGCCTCGGCGCTGGCCAGGTTGCCGGGCACGTCGTGGCCGCGCTGGGTCCGCTCGCGGTCGAAGACGGCCTGCACGCGGTAGCGGCCGGAGAGCTCGGCCATCGGCACGGGCCACGCGACGGCGTCCGCGCCGACCGTGACCGGCTTGCCGGCCTCCAGGCGCGCGACGCCCACCGAGTACATCGGCTGCGGGTCGACGAAGAAGGGGGCGTCGAGCGGTCGCGGGCCCTCGCGCGAATCGGTCGAGAGCAGGAAGACGATGACGCGGCCCTCGGTGCCGCCCTTCAGGAGGTCGGCGCGCGAATCCGGCACGACCACGCGCACGCCGTCGGTGGCCGGGGCCGGTGCCTTCGCCGGCGCGGCGGCCGGGACGGCGCCGCCCGCCGGGGTCGGTGCCTTGGCGGGCGGAGCAGCGGTGACGGCGGGAGGTGCCTGGAGGAGCGCGGCGAGCGCCAGCACGGCGGGCATGGGCATGGCGACATCGTAGAATCGCGGTCGATGAGCGCACGCACGCGAACCGCCGCGATCCTCCTGGCCGCCGCCTCACTGCTGGCGGGCTGCGCCGGCGACAGCTCGGTGGAGCGCGGCCTGGACCGTGCGCACGCCGGGATCCAGCAGAGCCTGGACGGCTCGCGGGTCGAGGAGCGCATGTTCACGGCCAGGGTCGACGGCATCATCGACGTGCAGGTCGACACCTTCGCCGGCGACGTGGTCATCCGCGGCGCGCGCGACACGGGCGGCGAGGTCCGGCTGACCGCGACCGTCGTCGGTCGCCAGGGCCGCGACCGCGAGGAGGAGGCCGAGAAGTCGCTCGCCGACGTCGGGCTGCAGGCCGAGCTGCGCCGCGGCGGCGACGTGCCGACGCTGGTCGTGAAGGGCACGCCCAGCGCCAAGGAGGCGTGGGCCAACCGCACCGACCTGGACATCGAGGTCCCGGAGCTGCGCCGCGTGCGCGTGCACACCCGCGAGGGCAAGGTCTTCGTCTTCGAGAACCGCGGCGGTGCAGACATCCAGACCACCGACGGCGAGATCCGCGTGCTGACGCCGTGGGCGATCAGCGAGGACGTGACGCTCGTCACCCGCGGCCGCGACATCGTGTTCCGCGCGTTCAACGGCACCTGCGGGCGCTTCGACGTGGACTGCGTGAACGGCGAGGTCAAGGCACGCGTCGAGCGCGGCGACTGGCGCATCCTTGATCCGCGCAACGACAAGGACACGCTGGTCGCGACGCTCGGCACGTGCGGCAACCGCATGCTGATGCGCAACGTCGATGCGAAGGTGATCATCGCGATCGTCGCGAACCCGATGGACCACGGCACGTTCTTCTCGTCCCCGTGACGCCCGCGCCCGCACGCAAGGAAATCCGATGGCACTCGTCAACGACCACTACCTGAAGCTGGCCGCCGGCTACCTGTTCCCCGAGATCGCACGCCGCGTCGCCGCGTTCGCGGAGGCCAACCCGGCGCTGGCCACGGAGGTCATCCGCTGCGGCATCGGCGACGTGACCGAGCCGCTGCCGCCGGCGGTGATCAAGGCGATGCACGACGGCGTCGAGGAACTGGCGCACCGCGGGACGTTCAGGGGCTATGGCCCCGCGACGGGCTACGACTTCGTGCGCGAGGCGATCGCCGAGGGCGACTACCGGTCGCGCGGGATCGCGATCGCGCCGGACGAGGTCTTCCTGTCGGACGGCAGCAAGCCCGACGCCAGCGCGTTCCTGGAGATCCTGGCCGCCGGGACGCCGGCCGAGGGCGGCAACCGCATCGCGGTGTGCGACCCCGTGTACCCGGTGTACGTGGACAACAACGTGATGCAGGGGAACACCGGGCCCGCGCTGCCGGGCGGCGGGTACGAGGGGCTGACCTACCTGCCGGGCACGCCGGAGAACGGCTTCGTGCCCGGGCCGCCGGCGCAGCCGGTGGACGTGGCGTACCTGTGCTTTCCGAACAACCCGACCGGTGCGGTGATCACGCGGCCGCAGCTGAAGCAATGGGTGGACTGGGCGCTCGCGAACGACGCGCTGCTCTGCTACGACGCCGCGTACGAGGCGTACGTGCGCGACCCGGCGCTCCCGCGATCGGTGTTCGAGATCCCCGGCGCGGACCGCTGCGCGGTGGAGTTCCGCAGCTTCTCGAAGAACGGCGGCTTCACCGGCGTGCGCGGCGGCTACACGGTGGTGCCGAAGGCCGTCGAGGGCCGCACGCGCGGCGGCGAGCGCGTGCCGCTGCACCGCCTGTGGATGCGGCGCTGGGCGACGTGCTCGAACGGCGTGAGCTGGCCGGTGCAGCGCGGCATCGCTGCGCTCTACACGCCGGAGGGCGTTGCGCAGACCAAGGCGCTGGTCGACTTCTACATGGAGAACGCGCGCATCCTGCGTCACGCCTGCGCGGCGCGCGGGCTGCGCGTGTGGGGCGGCGAGCACGCGCCGTACGTGTGGGTGGCGTGCCCGGCCGGCATGGGCAGCTGGGACGCGTTCGACGTGCTGCTGACGAAGGGCCGCCTGGTGGTCACGCCGGGCGCGGGCTTCGGCCGGCACGGCGAGGGCTTCTTCCGGATCAGCGCGTTCAACTCGCGCGCGAACGTCGAGGAAGCGGTGCGTCGGCTGGCGGTGCTGGAGGATGCAACCCGGTAGACCGGGTTCACCCGGTCCGGCTCACGTGTCGGCGCGGGGAATGGCCCGGGTGAACCCGGTCAACCGGGTTGCGTGTTACCCCAGCCGCTGCTGGGGGCGCGCTTCGGCAGCGACGGGTCCCGCGGCTGGGGAACGTCCGCCCCCGGCCCCCGGTATCCCCGGCACACGATGAACATCTCGACGCTCTCCGCGCGGCTGGCCTTCGGCTTGAAGCCGCGCGCCTCGTCGAACATGCCCTGCGCGCGGCGCAGCAGGCCCGGGTAGTCGCCGCCCTCGTAGACCTTCATGGTCGCGTGCCCGCCGGTGCGCAGCAGGAACGGCAGGCGCTCCAGCATCGCGTGGCACAGGTGCACGCTGCGCGCGCTGTCCGCCATCGGCACGCCGCTGGTGTCGGGTCCCATGTCGCTGATCACCGCGTCGAACAGCCGCCCATCCATCGCGGGCGGCAGGTGCTCGCGCGTCAGCTCGTTGATGTCGCCCTGCAGCAGGAACACGTTGGACGGCATGCCCCGGCGCTCGATCGGCTTCAGGTCGATGCCCACCACGACGCCCGCATCGCCCACGCGCCGCGCGGCCACCTGCGTCCAGCTTCCCGGGCACGCGCCCAGGTCCAGCACGCGCGCGCCGCGCCGCAGCACGTGGAATCGCTCGTCGATCTCGATGAGCTTGTACGCGCTGCGTGCGCGGTAGCCCTCTTCCTTGGCGAGCTTGAAGAAGTGGTCCTGGACTTCCTTCACGCGGGGCTCCGGTGCGTCACCGCTTGCGCAGGCGCCGGACCTCGGCGGGAGGGATGTTGGGCAGCACGACGGCGCGCGTGCCGGCGTGGGCGGCGAACATGCGGTCCTCGATCGCGCGGATCCGGCCGATGTTTGCGCGGCCGGCGTTGCCGCCGATCGCGCCCTTCACGACCTTGGCGCCCACGTACCCGAAGTACGTGAGCTCGCCTCCCGGCTTCAGGAGATCGATGTAGCTGCGCAGGATCGACTCGACCAGCGTGCTGTCGAAGTTGTTGAAGGGCAGGCCGGAGACGACGAAGTCGTAGGACCCGGGCTGCAGGTCGGCCTCCTGGACCGCGGCATGGTGCAGGGTCACGCGGCGGCCGGGGTGCGCGGCGCGCCACCGCGCGAGTACCTGCTCTTCCATGTGGCGGACGAAGTCGTCGTTCAGCTCGACGATGTCCAGCACGTCGTCCGGACCGATGCGCTTGAGCAGCTCGCGGGTCACGGGGCCCGTGCCGGGCCCGACCTCCAGCACGCGGACGGGCCCGCGCGAGGCCGTGACGCCGGCCGCCAGCGCGCGGCTCAGCGCCGGCGAGCTGGGCACGACGCTGCCGACCGTCTTGATGTCGCGGAGGGCGGATGTCACGAACTGGATCATGGGCGGACGCAGCATATCGCGCGCGGCAGGGCGGCCCCGCGCGACCGCCCCGCAGCGCTCAGAGCGACGGCGCGAACCGCTCGCCGCCCGTCAGGCCGTCGCAGAACCCGGCGTACACCTGCGGGATGCGCTCGAGGTCGCTCAGCGCGCCCATCTCGACCGTCGTGTGCATGTAGCGGATGGGCAGGCTCACCAGGCCGCAGGGGATGCCCCCGCCAGCCAGGAAGATGGCGTCGGTGTCGGTGCCGCTGGAGCCCGGCGTCGCGCCGCGCTGCAGCGGGATCTGCAGGCGTTCGGCGGTGGCCAGCAGGCGTGCGACCACCTCGGGCTGCATCGCGCCGCCGACGGCGAGCTTCGGGCCGTTGCCCATCTTGAACTGCCCGTGCTGCGCCTGCGTGATGCCGGGGCTGTCGGTCGCGTGGCCGACGTCGGTGACCAGCGCCACGTCCGGGCGCAGGCTCTCGGCGATCATCTCGGCGCCGTGCAGGCCGACCTCTTCCTGCACCGTGCTGACGGCGACGACGCGCACGTGGCGCTTCGCCTGCTGCGCGCAGAGGCGCAGCGTCTCGGCCGCGACCCACGTGCCGATCCGGTTGTCCAGCGCGCGTGCGACGATGATGTCGTCGGTCAGCATCATGCTGGCGTCCAGGAACGTGCCCGGGTCGCCGATGTTCAGGCGTGCGCGCGCGGAGGCCTCGTCCTTGGCGCCGATGTCGACGAAGAGCTCGTGCAGCTTGCGCACCTTCGGCTCGCCCGAGCGGTCCTGCAGGTGGATCGCGGTGGCGCCGATCAGGCCGATCACCGGCTCGGTGACGCCCGGCACGCTGGAGCGGAACTGCAGGCGCTTGCCCACGATCGACGCCGGGTCGATGCCGCCGATCTGCCGGCAGTAGACGAAGCCGTTCGAGTCGACGTGGTTGACCATCAGGCCGATCTCGTCGGCATGGCCGCAGACGGCGACGGTGAAGGGCTTCGTGCCGGCGGCCGGCGCGGCGGTGGGCGCCAGCTCGGCGAAGCAGTTTCCGTAGGCGTCGTTCCAGGTGCGCGTGGCGCCGTTGGCGCGCACGTACTCCAGCCACTTGCGCTGGCCGTCGCGCTCGAAGCCGGACGGGCTGGGGGTATCGAGGAGCGTGCGGAGGAACGCGAGTGATTCGGAACGCATCGGCGGGATGGTACGCACCGCGCACCATCCCGCCGCCAAGGTCATGTTGTCGCGGACGCCCGACCTGGGGCGCCCGAAACCAGGTTGTCAAGGCTCCCCCGGTGCCGGCTCAGCCCGCCGCCCGCTTGTCGACGTGGTCGAAGAACGCGCTGAAATCGGCGCCGCTCTTCGCCTTGGCCTTGGGCTTGCCGCTTGCGCTGGGCGCCGCGGCAGCAGTCGAAGGCGTCGGCATGGGGTACGTGACCGCCGGCCGGCTCGTAGGCGGCGCGCCGCCCGAGGCGATCGGCGGCATGCGCGGTGCGCCGATCATGGGGCCGGGCCCCGCGAACACGCCGGATGCGTGGCCCGCGGGCGGACCCAGACGACGGCTCCGGGCGTCGTTGACGCCCCGCTCCAGCTGCTTGAGATGCAGCCGCAGCGCGGCGACGGAGGCGAGTGGCTTGGGCATCGGTTCGGACATCGTTGAACCTCCTTCTCAGTCGTGCCAGGCGCGTGGTACGGGCGCCTTGACGTGCGGTTCGATCCGCACCAACACCGTCGGATTCACGTCCTGCGATGGCAAGCGCCGTGCACGGGATTCGCATGTTTCCGGTCGGTCTGTGCGGCCTGGGAGGGCCCTGCGGCTCGGGCGGGGCGCCCCCCGGCCTCCAGTACGCTTCCGGGCCCCGATTGTGAGGCCCGCATGAAGAACGCTTTCCGCCCCGTCCTGGCCCTTCTCGCACTCGTCCTGCCCGCCGGCATCGCCACGGGCGGCACCGTCGACCTGCCGCGTTACCCCGCGGCCAGCCCGGACGGCAACGTCGTGCTGTTCAGCTGGCGCGGCGACATCTGGAAGGCGCCCGGCAGCGGCGGCGGCGCGGTCCGCCTGACCGCCAACGACACGAACGAGGGCCGCTCGGCGTTCAGCCCGGACGGCAGCCGCATCGTGTTCGACAGCGACCGCGACGGAGGGCGCAACCTGTTCATCATGAACAGCGACGGCAGCGACGTGCGCCAGCTGACCTTCGGCGAGGCCGGCGCGATGCTGAGCGGCACCGGCGTGGACGGTGCGGGACGGCAGGTGGCGTTCTTCGAGGCTTCGCGCGAGAACGACCTGTACCGCGCGCCGCGCCCGTACCTGGTGCCGCTGGACGGCGGCCCGGTGGAGCGGGCGATGGACTGCTTCGGCTCGCACCCGGTGGCCACGAAGGACGGCGGCACGATCGTCTTCGAGCGCGGCGGCAGCACCTGGACGCGCCGCGCCTACCAGGGCCCGGACCAGCGCGACGTGTGGACGTGGACCCGCGCCGACGGGAAGTTCGCGCGCAAGACCGAGTGGCCGGGCAACGACGGCTGGGCGTTCCCCGCCGGCGACGACCTGGTGTGGGTCACCGACCGCGGCAACGGCCGCAGCATGAACCTCTGGCGCAAGCCGATGTCTGCAGCCGCGGGCGTGCCGGGCACGCAGCTGACCACCTTCGACGACGACGTCCGCGAGCTCTCGGTCAGCGCCGACGGCCGAACGGCGTACATGAGCGTCTGGGACGCGCTGTGGCGCCTGGACCTCTCGAAGCCCGACGCGCAGCCGGTGAAGGTCGCCGTGCAGGCCGCCGAGGACGAGGCGGACCGCATGCGTGCGCGCAACGTCGGCCGCGACATCACCGAGGCGCAGCTCTCGCCGGACGGGAAGGTGATCGCGATGGTCGCCTACGGCGACGTCTACGTGAAGGGCCTGGACGAGCGTTCGCCGTTCGTGCGCGTGACCCGCACGCCCGCGCGCGAGCGCGAGATCGCGTGGCTGCCCGATGGATCCAAGCTGCTCTTCTCGAGCGATTCCGACGGCAACGACTCGATCTACGAGGCGACCGTGTCCCAGACGCGCGCTGAGATCCGTTCGTCGTTCAAGGAGCGCACCTCCGGCAAGAAGGACGAGCCGAAGAAGGACGACCCCAAGGCCGAGGACAGCAAGGCCGACGACGCCAAGGGCGACGATGCGAAGGGCGACGATGCGAAGAAGGAAGTCGCGCCCAAGGCGGATGCGCCGGCCGCCGATGCGAAGGGCGACGACGCGGCCAAGGCCGATGCGAAGCCCGCGAAGAAGGACGCCAAGAAGGACGCCAAGCGCGACGAAGGCGCCCGCTGGGCCGACGCGGTGCGCGTCGAGGTGAAGCCGCTGGTGGCCACCGGCGCAGGCGAGCGCTCGCCGAGCCCCTCGCCGGACGGCAAGAAGCTGGCGTACCGCCGCGACCTGCGCACGCTGGTCGTGCGCGACCTGGCCAGCGGCGAGGAGCGGGACGCACGCAGCGGCTTCGACCCGGGCATCGACTGGCGCTGGAGCCCGGACAGCACCATGCTGGCCGTGCGCCAGGACGACGACGACTTCAACAGCGACATCTGGATCCAGCCGGTCGACGCCAGCTGGCCCGCGGTGAACGTCACGCGCCACCCCGACGCCGACGGCAACCCGCGCTGGTCCGCGGACGGCAAGGTGCTGGCCTTCACCAGCAGCCGCGTGAACAACGAGCAGGACGTCTACCTGGTGTTCCTGGACAAGGAGCTCGAGGGCATGCAGCGCTTCGAGCTGGACCAGTACTTCAAGGATGCGGGCAAGAAGTCGGGCGTTTCCGGCGGCGGTTCGTCGCCGGCGGCCGCGGGCGGCGCCCCGGCGGGTGCCGGCGCGGGCGCGC
>JBEIFT010000066.1:0-11917 GCA_040382255.1 Phycisphaeraceae bacterium | reverse complement strand
GAAGCGGGCACGACGACCGCGACATGGTGCGCGTCTTCATCGCCGGCGGCACGCGCATGGGCATGCGCCCCGCCGACCTGGTCGGCGCGATCGCCAACGAGGCGAACATCAATCCCCGCGGCATCGGGAGCATCGAGATCGCGGAGTCGTTCTCGATCGTCGAACTGCCGGGACGCGACGCCGACACGGTGATCAAGGCCCTGCGCGCCGCGATGATCCGCGGGCGAAAGCTGAAGGTCCACCGGGACAACGGGTTCAGGCGCTAGCGGCCGGCGCGTGCCCACGGCACGCGTGGCCCGCTCACCCGCCGCACGTGCAGCCGGCGAAGTCGTCCGGACCGCTCGACTTCGGCTGGCGGTCGTCGCCGTACACGTAGAGCTTCCCCGGCTCCTCGGTGCGCGAGGGCTTGTGCGAACCGTCGCAGTGCGGGAAGTTCTTCGAGAGGCCGCAGGCGCAGATGAAGAGCGGCTTGTCCTGCGGGTCGAACTTGATGGGGCCGGTGGCGGTGAAGCGGACGATGCGTGCCATGGTGTGGGCTCCGGGGCGGGGTCAGGGCGCCAGGTCTTCCTCCGCCAGCAGCCGGAAGCGCTTGCGGAGGAGGATCTGGCCGGCCAGGTGGTTGTCGTCGACCGAGACGGCGACGGCGGCATGCTCGCCGCGCAGCATGATCGGGTAGGCGAAGCGGATGTTCAGCTCGGCGCCCAGCAGGAAGTGGCAGAGCGCGGCCAGCGAGTGCGACTCCTCGAGCTCGGCGATGATCAGGTCGGTCTCCGAGAACGTGTAGTCGCTGCGGCGCAGGATGTGGCGCGCGGCGTCGGCGTTCGTGAAGATCATGCGCACGACGGCGTAGTCGCTGGAGTCGACGATGGAGAACGCCGCCAGCCGTGTCGAGGAACTCTCGTCGAACGTGTGCAGCAGCTCGAGCAGCTTGCCGACCTTGTTGTCCAGGAACACGCTGAACTGGCGCACCGTGGGGGGCGCGTAGCCGAGTTCGGTGTCGGTGGATGGGGGGAGCGCGGAACTCATGGGCGGGCTGCGGAGGACCCACTATATCCCCCTTCCCGGGGCTGCGGGTATGGTGGATCCATGCGCCGATTCGCTGCATTCGCCGTATCCGCCGTCGTTGCCCTGGCCGCGCCCGCCCATGCGCAGGACGCGCGCGACGACGCGCCCCCCACGCCGCGCCCCGCCACCCCGCGGACCGAGAGCGACCCCGACTGCCGCCGCCGCTGGCTGCGCATCGTCGACGAGATCCAGCGCTGGGAGGACACCGTGTATCCCGAGTCCGCGCTTGAGAACGGCCGGCCGACGCCCTGCCCCGACCGGATCACCGATCCGTCGCTCGCCGGCATCGAGCGCCGCCGCGCACAGCAGCGGATCTTCCAGCAGGACCTCAAGGAAATCGACCCGGGTTGCCTGGCTGGCCAGGACCTGCTGGGCTGGCAGCTGCTGGTGCGCGAGATGGAGCTTGCGGACGCCGGCCACCGCTTCCGCGCATTCCTGATGCCGGTGAGCGGCCGCAACGGGCCGCAGCAGGACATCCCGCAGATGGCGGACCGCGTGCCCTTCCGCACCGAGGCCGACTACGCCAACTTCGTGCGCCGCCTGAGCGCGGTGCCGCAGGCCGTGCGCGACGTGCAGGAGCTCATGCAGCTGGGCGTGCAGGAGGGCCGCGTGCCGCCGAAGGCGACCATGGTCGACCTCCCGGCGCAGTTCGACGCAGTCCTGAAGGGCAACCTGGAGCAGCTGCGCGTCCCGTTCGCGCGCATGCCCGAATCGGTCCCCGCGGCCCGGCAGGAGGAGCTCCGCAAGGAGCTCGCCGCCTCGATTCCCCCGATCCTGATCGCCCTGGGCGAGATGCGCGCCTACCTGATCACGACGTACCTGCCCGCCTGCCGCGACAGCGTCGGCGCCTCCGAGCTGCCCGACGGGCGCGCGTGGTACGAGCACGCGCTGAAGGTGCACACCACCACCGCGATGACCGCGCAGGAGATCCACGACACGGGCCTGGCCGAGGTCGCGCGCATCCGTGCCGAGATGCTGCAGGTCATCCGCCGCACCGACTGGTTCGCGGCGGACGCCGCGCGCACGAAGCTGGGCGACGACGAGCTCTTCGCCGCGTTCGTCGGCTACCTGCGCACCGACCCACGCTTCTACGCGAAGACCGAGGACCAGCTGCTGCAGCACTACCGCGACGTGTGCAAGCGGATCGACGCCAACCTGCCGGCGCTCTTCGGCACGCTGCCGCGCAACACGTACGGCGTGCACGCGGTGCCCAAGTTCATGGCACCGACGCAGACCACCGCGTACTACCAGCCCGGCAGCCTGCGCGCCGGCAACCCCGGCTGGTTCTGCGCCAACACGTACGCGCTGGAGCAGCGGCCGCTCTACGAGGCGATCCCGCTCAGCCTGCACGAGGCCGTCCCGGGCCACCACCTGCAGATCTCGATCGCGCAGGAGCTGCCGGACCAGCCCGAGTTCCGCCGCAACATGCACGTCACCGCGTTCGTCGAGGGCTGGGCGCTCTACGCCGAGCGGCTGGGCATCGAGATGGGCTTCTTCAAGGACGACCCGTACTCGGACTTCGGGCGCCTCACGTACGAGATGTGGCGCAGCTGCCGCCTGGTGGTCGACACCGGCATCCACGCATTCGGCTGGGGCCGCGACCGCGCCATCGATTTCATGAAGCGCAACACCGCGCTGAGCGAGCTGAACATCACGCGCGAGGTGGACCGCTACATCGACTGGCCGGGCCAGGCCACGGGCTACAAGATCGGCGAGCTGCGGATCCGCGCCATGCGCGCCGCGGCCGAGCGCGAGCTGGGCGCGCGCTTCGACCTGCGCGCGTTCCACGACGTGGTGCTGGGCGCCGGCGCGATCCCGCTGGACGTGCTGGCGGCGCGCGTGGATGCGTGGGTGGCAGCGACGAAGGCCGCGGCACCCGCCGCCGGACCGACGAAGACGCCGGGCAGCTGAGCGCTCAGCCCTCGAGCCACTCGTCCGAGTGCAGGAACGGGTTCGCGCCGCGTTCGGCGCCGATCGTGGTCGCCGGCCCATGGCCCGGGTACGCGCGGACGTCGTCGGCCAGGCGCATGAGCACGCCGTGCAGCGAGCGGTGCATCGCGGCGGGGTCGCTGGTCGGGAAGTCGACGCGGCCGATCGAGCCGGCGAAGAGCGTGTCGCCGACCAGCGCGACCGGGGCGTCCGCGCACGCGATCGTCACGCTGCCCGGACTGTGGCCCGGCGTGTGCAGCACGCGCCAGCGCGTGCCGTTGAGCTCCAGCTGCTGGCCGTCGGCGAGCGTCCCGTCGGGCCCCGGCAGGCTGAGCGGGCGACCGATGAACGCGCTCAGGTTGAGCTGCGGGTCGCCCAGGAACGCGTGCTCGGCGGCGTGCAGCAGGACGGGCACGCCCGGGAACGCGCGCGTGACGGGCCCCAGGCCCGCGATGTGGTCGGCGTGCGCGTGCGTCAGCAGGATGGCGGCGGGCACCAGGCCCTCGCGCTGCAGGAAGGCGAGCACCGGCTCCGGCCCCTCGCCCGGGTCGACCACCCAGCAGGCGCGGTCGCGGGGCGCGCCGGGGGCGGGGCGCGTGGAGACCACCAGGCAGTTCGTCTGGAAATCGCCGAGCGGGAACGTATCGACCTCGATCACGGGCATGCGCGGAGGGTAGGCGCGGGGCGGCCTGCGCGGGCCCGGCACGCTGGGGCTATCCTCCCCCGCATGGCGCACGGACCGCACCATGCACGCACGGCAGGACGCCCGCGCGGGATCATCCCCGCCGCGTGCGCGGCCATCGCCGCGGCATGCCTCTCCGGCTGCGACCAGATGACCAGCGACGTCAACGACGCCGCGAGCGGCTTCTTCGGCCCCACCCCGACCGATGCCGGCCGCTGGGCCGTCGACAACACGGACCCCGAGAACCAGCGCCGCGGCGTGCTGCTCCTCGGCACGTCCGACTTCGGCGGCGAGGAGGCGTACATCTCGCTCTACACGCTGTACATCGAGGAGGCGGCCGACCCGCTGGTGAAGGCCACCGCGATCCAGTCGCTGGCGCGGCACGCGCGGCCGTCCGACGCGCCGCTGATCGCGAAGCAGCTGGACAGCGAATTCGAGCCTGTCCGCCTGGCGGCCGCCAAGGGCCTCCAGCGCGTCCACAACCCCGCGGTGGCCGACTCGATCTGGAAGAAGCTCCTGAACGAGGAAGAGAAGCAGTCCGTGCGCGTGGAACTGGCGATCGCGCTGGGGCAGTACGGCCGCGACGACGTCTTCCAGGCACTCTGCGCCGCGCTGGACCAACGCGACCTGGCGGTGAACCTGGCCGCGGCCGACAGCCTGCGCCTGCTGACCGATGTCGACTACGGACTGGACCGCCCGGCGTGGCTCAACTGGTACGCCGCGCAGAAGAAGCCCTTTCGCGGCGACATCCCCTACTACTTCCCGACCTTCGAGCGCGAGCTCGGCACCTTCGACTACGTCCTGTTCTGGTCGACGCCGAAGTTCGAGCAGCCGGGCGTCCCCGCCGGCCTGCGCGAGACCGCGCCCGCGGACGGGAAGCCGCAGGACCAGTTCGGAAACCTGGGCGAGAAGCACTGAGCGCAGCCGCGCCGCGCGCGGTGACGCCTACACTCGTCCCTCTTGCCCACGCACCCACCCGAGAGCCCGAGCACCCCGCCCGGCGCCGGCACTGCCGCGTCGGACGAGGCGTCGCGCGCCCGCGCGGAGGCCGCCGAGCAGGCTGAACTCGAGCGCCTTGCCGCCGAGGGCGACGTCGCCGCGATGGGCGACCCGGCCCTGGGCGTGGCCGCCGCCGAGGCCGCGGCCGACGACGAGCGGATCATCCGCAGCGGCCGGCTGGCGGGCAAGAGCCTCTGGCAGTCGATCTGGATCCTGGCGCTGCCCGTCCTGGTGCAGCAGCTGATGGCGGCGCTGGTCGGCACGACCGACACCCTGCTGGCCGGCAACCTGCCGCCGGGCACCGCGGGCGCGGCGCTGGACGGCGTCGGCTTCGGCGCCAGCTTCATGTGGGTCGCGTCGATCGTGCTCATGGGCCTCGGCATCGGCGCGCAGGCGATCATCGCGCGCGGCATGGGCGCGGGCGACCGCGATGAGGCGCGCGTCGCGGGCGGCACCGCGGTGGCCGCGAGCTTCGTGGCGGGCCTCGTGGGCGCGTTCGGCGTGTGGTTCCTCGGCCCGCTGGCCGCGGAGTGGATGGGACTGTCGGGCCAGGCACTCGGCTACGCCACCGACTTCGTGCGCGTGCTCTCGCTGAGCATGCCGTTCCTGGGCGTGATGACCGTGGGCGGCATGACCCTGCACGGCGCCGGCGAGACGGCCAAGCCGAGCCTGATCGCCGTCGGGGTCAACGTGCTGAACGTCGGCTTCTCGTGGTACCTGTCGGGCGTCGTCGTCACGGTCGGGGCGCTGACCGTGCCGAACCCCTCGCCGTTCGACCCGGTGCGATGGGGCGTGGTGGGCATCGCGTCCGGCACCGCGATCTCGTACGTGCTTGGCGGCAGCTGGACGCTGTGGGTGCTGTTCCGCGGCGTGAAGGACTACCGGATCGGGCCCGCGGACCTGCTGCCGCAGCGCGCGATGCTCGACCGCATCGTGCGCCTGGGCGTGCCCAACATGCTCGAAGGCGCGACCATGTGGCTGACCACGTCGGTCGGCGTGACGAAGTTCATCGGCATCGTCGCCGAGCGCGCCGGCGGCGCGGCCGGGCCCGTGAAGGGCCTGTTCGGCGCGCACATGGTGACCGTGCGCTGGGAGGCGTTCAGCTTCCTGCCGGGGTTCGCGATGGGCACCGCCGCGGGCGCGCTGGCCGGCCAGTACCTGGGCGCCGGCAGCGTGAAGATGGCGCGCCGCGCGATCTGGGCCTGCATGTGGATCGCGATGGCGATCATGGGCACGCTGGGCGTGGTCTTCATGACGCAGGGCCGGGCGCTGGCCGGATTGATGAGCCGCGATCCGGTGATCGATGCCGAGGTCCCGCGGACGCTGTTCATCTGCGGGATGGTGCAGGTGTTCTTCGCGATGTGCCTGGTCGCCCGGCAGGGGCTGAAGGGCTGCGGGGACGCGAAGGGAACCTTCTGGATCACGCTGGTCAGCACGGTGTGCGTGCGCGTCCCGCTCGCGTGGTTCTTCGGCGTGGTGCTCGGCTACGGCCTCGCCGGCATCTGGATCGGCCTCTGCGTGGAGCTGGCGGTCCGCGGGCTGCTGTTCCTCGAGCGCTTCGTGAGCGGACGCTGGGAACGCGTCACGGTCTGACGGGGGCCCCGCCCCACCGCTTCGACGCCGGCACCGGGGCGCCGCACTCGGGGCACGATTCGCCTTCGAGCGCATACAGCAGGTAACCGCACGCGCAGCGCGGCTCCTCGAATTCCACGCGCAGGTCCAGGCGGCAGGCCGGGCACTCGGCGGCGGTGTTGGCGTCGAGCTCGCACCCGCCGCCGCAGCGCGGGCACGCCAGGCGGACCCGCGTGCGCCGTCCGCGCAGGGCGCCGCCGGCGTCGTGGGTGGCCATGTGGCCCAGACGCAGCAGCACGGGCTGCGCCAGGAGCGACGCCGCGCCGACGATCAGCGAGACCAACGCGATCCGCGCGAACAGGTCGCGGCCGATCGCCTCGATGACGACGTCGCCCACGAAGTCGGGGAACGCGAACGCAAGCTCGCCGAATGCAGTCCACACGACGGTCAGCACGAACGCGGCCATGCGCACGGAGACGACCCATGGACCGCCCGCGCGGGACAGGAGCGCCAGGCCCACGAGCGCCCCGGCGAGCCCGGCCAGCGTGAAGGCACCGGCCGTGCGCGCGATGCGCTCCGACGCCTCGAGTCCGAACGCGGAGTCCGACCAGATGAGCACGAGCCACGCGGCCGCGCCGAGCCAGGCCCCGACCGTCGCCGTGCGCATCCATCCGGCCAGCCGGCCGCGGTCGATCACCACGGCGTGGACGAACGTGAGCAGGCACCCGCCGGCGATGACCGCCGCCGTGCCCGCGAGCTGGAACCCGCGCGTGCTCGCAACGACGCCGAGCACGGCAAGCAGGCCGGTGGCTGCCGCCACACCCAGCGCGGCCAGGAAGATGAGCAGCATCGTGCGGCTGAGCGAACGCCCAGCGCCGGTGGTCGTGCCCGGCATCACGGCGCCCCCCCCGCATCCGGCGCGGCCGGAGCGTCGGCCGTGCCCGTGCCGACCGGATCGGCACCGGGGGCGGGGTTGGCGTCGGCGGGAGCCGTCACCGGGGTCGGCGCCGGCGACGGCACGCCGCCGGTGCCCATGACCACGATCGAGACCGCGGCCGCGACGAGCACGCCCAAGAGCACCACCGGCGCCAGCATGGCCGCGACGATCCGCCACGCCACCTCGCGGGTGGCGGCGGCCAGGACGATCCCGGTGGCAACCAACGTCCAGATGCCGACCGCCCACCCCAGGCAGTACGGCCCGAGGAAGGGCACCGCGAGCAGGACGTAGGGCGCGGTCCCGTAGGCGCACGCGCACCACACCCGCGACCACTCGGCGCGACCGCCCGTGACGCGGATCGTGCACCACGCGATCCCGGCCAGCACCGCTGCGCCCAGGCCGAGCCCCAGCGAGAGCAGCGCGATCCACAGCACGGCCCAGCCGGCCGCCGTGGCGCTGCTCCAGACCATGCCCCCGCCGTAACCCGACGACGACCGGTCGAAGACCATCACGCCGACCACCACCGCCAGCACGCCCAGCGCCGTCGGCCCGAACGAGACCGCGCCGTTCACCAGCACGAATCGCATCGCGGCGCCGGATTCGGACCGGTCGGCCAGCGCCTTGCCGACCGCGCCGGGGCGCGAGAGCGCCATGCCGACGGTGCCGCGGTACGCCTTCCACCATCCGATCCGCGCGCGGTCGGACCACGGCACCTCGTCGGCCGCCACGTCGGCGTCGTTCACCCCGGGCGCGGCGCGAAGCACCATCGAGTCGAGTTCGCACGGCGCCTGGCACCGCACGCACGCGAACGAGCGCGGCTGCGGCAACCCGTCCGGATCGGTGCCGTAGTACTGCTGCCCGCACCCGGCGCAGCAGAACTCGACCGCGTTCGGCTTGAACCGGAACTCGCTGGGGCGGAACGCCTGCCCGCACTCGGGGCAGGTGCGGCCCGGCACGTTCCACAGCGAGTACCCGCAGCCACGGCAGCGCATGGTGCGCTCAGTCCTCGGGCGTCATCGCCGCGATGCGGCGCCGGAACTCCTGCTCCAGGCGCTTGGACACGGGGCCCACCGCACCGGAACCGATGACGCTGTCGCCCACCGCGCTCACGCCGATGATCTCGGCGGCGGTGCCGGTCAGGAACACCTCGTCGGCCGCGTACACGTCCTCCAGCCGCATCTCGCGCTCGTGCACCCTCATGCCGATCGCGGGGCCCAGCTCGTCGATGACGAACTGGCGCGTGATCCCGTGCAGGATGCCCGCAGACGTGGGCGGCGTGCTGATCACGCCGTCCTTCACGACGAAGATGTTGTCGCCGGTGCACTCGCTGACGTAGCCGCGCGTGTTCAGCATGATGGCTTCCAGGACGTCGGCGTCGATCGCCTCGATCTTGGCGAGGATGTTGTTCAGGTAGTTGAGGCTCTTGATCGCCGGGTCCAGGCATTCCGCGGGGATGCGCGGGCGCTTGGCGACGATGACCTTCATCCCCTGCTCGTACAGCTCCTTCGGGTAGAGCTGGATCGTGTCGACCACGATGATCACGCCGGGCCGGGGGCACTTGAACGGGTGCAGGCCGAGCGTGCCGGCGCCGCGCGTCACCACCAGCCGGATGTAGCAGTCCGGCATGCCGCAGGCCGCCATCGTGTCCTTCATCGCCTTCGCCAGCTCGCCCCGCGAGTACGGGATCTTCAGGCGGATGCGCTCGGCGCTCTCCTCGAGGCGGCGCAGGTGCGAGTCCATCTTGAAGATGCGGCCGCCGTAGCCGCGCAGGCCCTCGAAGACGCCGTCGCCGTAGAGCAGGCCGTGGTCGTAGACCGAGACCTTCGCGTCGGCGGGCGCGACCAGGTGGCCGTCCATCCAGATCTTGCGGGTGGCGGCGGCGGCGGCGTTGGGCTGCACGGCGGCGGAGGTCATGGGCGCAGTGTAGCCCCCGCCCGGCGCAGCCACGTCCGCGCGACGTTCAGGTCCCGTGCACCTTGCGGTGGCGTGCGGAAGGAATCCCCAGTTGCTCGCGGTACTTGACCACGGTGCGGCGGGCCAGGGTCACGCCCCGGTCGCGCAGGGCCGCGGCGATCGCCTCGTCCGAGAGCGGGCGCGCCTTGTCCTCGGCGTCGACGATGTCCTTCACCATGCCGCGCACTGCCTCCCAGCTGGCACCCTCCCCGTCGGCGGTCTCGGCGCCGCCGGAGAAGAACTTCCGCAGCTCGACGATCCCGCGCGGCGTCTGCATCCACTTGCCCGCGACCGCGCGGCTCACCGTGGCCACGTGCAGGCCCAGCGCGTCGGCGACCTCGGTCATCTCCAGCGGTCGCAGCGCCTCGGGGCCCTCGTCGAACCACGGCCGCTGGCGCTTGATGACCTCCTCGACGACGCGCAGCAGCGTGCTGCGGCGGTTCTGCAGCGCCTCGATCAGCCACTCGGCGCTGCGCACGTTGGTGCCGACGAACTCGCGCACCGCGGCGTCGGTGCCGCCGTCGCGCGCCATGCGCTCGTAGACCGGATTGACGCGCAGGACCGGCAGGCCGCCATCGGCCAGCGCCGCCACGTAGCGGTCACGGTCGGCGTCGTACTCCACCACCACGTCGGGGAACACGGGCTGCACGTCGGCGTCGACCACCTCGCGGCCCGGCGCCAGGCGCAGGCGGCGCATCGCGTCGCGCGCGGCGTTGATGCGCGTCATCGGCAGGTGCGCGCGCTGCTCGATGCGGGGAAGGCGGTTCTCGAGGAGGTCGTCCCAATGGTCGGCGACCAGCGTCCGCGCGTCGGTCCAGGGCTGGCGGGCGTCGCCGACGGGCGCGTGCCCCTCGCGGCCGCTCAGGACGGCGTCGATCTGCAGCAGCAGGCTCTCGCGCACGTCGCGCGCGGCGATGCCGGGCGGCTCCAGCCGCGCCTGCAGCGCCGCCAGCGCGCGCTCCATCAGCGCGGCGCCCCAGCGCCCGCCGCCGCGCTCCTCGTCGATCGTCGCCAGCGGCACGTCGAGCAGGCCGTCCGCGTCCAGCGACTCGATGATCGCCTCGCCGGGCGCCAGCAGCTCGGGCCGCACGTCGGCCATGCGCCACTCGTGCAGCAGGCGCTCGGCCAGCGTCTCGCCGCGGCTCGGCGTGTTGGCCATCGCGTCCATCTTGGCGTCGCGCTCGCCGTCGTGGCGGCGCGTGCGCGGCGGCGCGTCGTCGCCGTCCAGCATGTCGCCGTAGCTCCGCTCCATCTCGCGCAGCCGCTCGAATCCCTCGGCGCTGGGGTCGTCCGCACCGATCGGCCGCTCGGGGTCGGGGCGCACCAGGTCCATCTCGATCCCCGGCTCGACCGCCTCCAGCGCCACGTTCTGCTCCAGCTCGCGCGCCAGGCGCTCGCGCAGCTCCGCCACCGGCAGCTGCAGCACCTCCATCGACTGGATGATGCGCGGCACCATCCGCAGCTGCTGGCCGGTCCGGAGGCGCTGGCCCTGCTCGATCCGCACGTTCAGAGCTCCTGCCTGCACGCGATGGCGTCGGCGAGCACGGCCTTGCTGGCGAACTCGATCTGGCCGCCCGAGGGCAGGCCGCGTGCCAGCCGCGTGACCCGCACGCCGCGACGCGCCAGCTCCGAGGCGATCTGGAGGCCGGTGCTGTCGCCCTCCATGTCGGGATTCATGCCCAGGATGACCTCGCGGACGGGGATCCCGCGCGCGTTCGCCTTCGGGTCGTCGACGCGGCGCAGCAGGTCCTTCACGGTCAGCGCCTCGGATCCGACGCCCTCGAGCGGGTCGATGCGGCCCATGAGCACGTGGTAGATGCCGCGGTAGCTCCCCGTCTGCTCCAGGCTGATCAGGTCCTTGGGCTGCTCGACCACCAGCACGGTCGAGGCGTCGCGCGCCTCGGAGCGGCAGATCGGGCAGGGATCGACGTCCGTCAGGTTCCAGCAGACGCCGCAGTGGCGGATCTGGCGCTTCACGTCCGCGATCGCCTTCGCCAGCCGCATCGCCTCGGGCTCCGGGCTCTTCAGGACGAAGAACGCCAGGCGCTCGGCGCTGCGCCGGCCGATGCCCGGGAGCGCGGCGAACTCGGCGATCAGCCGGGTGACGCACTCGGGGTAGGCCGGGTTTGGGCGTTCGGGGGGCACGGTCGGTCCGTCAGAGGTTCGAGATCTGCGCAAGGAGCTGGGGCGGCACGGGCAGGCCGAGTTCCTGCGCGGCGTCGGCCAGCCGCGTGGCGGCCTCGCGGCGCGCGTGGCGCATCGCATCGTTGCTGGCGTCCGCGATCGCCTGCTGCAGGCGCGCGCGGCCCGCGTCGGTGCCGGCGTCGGCGATCGCCACCGCCTCGACCTGCACCGAGACGATCTCCATGCGGCCGTTGCAGATGGCGCGCACCGTGCGGCAGCCCGAGTGGCCCGTGCACTGCACGCGCCCGAGCTGGTCCTTCGTCTCGTCGAGCTTCGCCTTGATGCGCGGCAGGTCCTTCAGGAGCCCAGCGACGCCGGCGGCGGCCTTCAGCTTGTCAAACATCGGTGTCTCCCGCCTCCGGGTCGCCGTCCGCGGCGGTTTCCGGAGGCCTCTGCCCAAGCGTACCCGCGGGGTCGACGCGCACGACCGCGGCGTCGAAGAGCTCGGCGACCATGCGCACGACGGGGTGTTGCTCGACGGCGTCGTTGCGCAGCGAGGCCTGCGCACGCGGCGCGGGCGCGGCGGGGCGCATCGCTGCAGGGGCGGGTGCAGGCGGTGACGCCACCGGCACAGGTGCGGCGGGGCGCGCAACCGG
>JBEIFT010000065.1:0-11997 GCA_040382255.1 Phycisphaeraceae bacterium | reverse complement strand
GGCAGCAGCTGCTCTACGCGCTCGACGAGCAGGCGCGCCGCGCCACCGACGAGGGCAAGATCACGCAGTGGATCCACTGGGAGTTCCTGCGCCCGATCGTCGACGCCGACGGCACCTGCCGCGGCATCGTGGCCCAGGACCAGCGCACCATGCAGGTGCGCGCCTTCCGCGCCGACGCGGTGGCGATGGCCAACGGCGGCCTCGGCCTCGTCTACGGCAAGAGCACCAACAGCATCATGTGCAACGGAGCGGCCACCGGCCGCTGCTACCGCCACGGCGTGAAGTTCGCCAACAGCGAGTTCGTCCAGGTGCACCCCACCGCCATCCCAGGCGCCGACAAGCTGCGCCTCATGAGCGAGAGCGCGCGCGGCGAGGGCGGCCGCGTCTGGGTGCCCCGCAAGAAGGGCGACAACCGCGATCCGCGGCAGATCCCGGACGCCGACCGCTACTACTTCCTGGAAGAACGCTACCCCTCGTACGGCAACCTCGTGCCCCGCGACATCGCCACGCGCGAGATCTTCTCCATCTGCGTGGAGGACGGCATGGGCGTCGGCGGGCAGCGCCAGGTCTACCTCGACCTCTCGCACCTCGACCGCGAGTACATCGAGCGCAAGCTCGGCGGCATCATCGAGATCTACCGCAAGTTCGTCGGCGAGGACCCCGCCGAGGTGCCGATGCGCATCTTCCCGGGCGTCCACTACTCGATGGGCGGCATGTACGTGCAGTACGAGGCCAAGCCCGACCACAAGGGCCTGGTGCAGGGCGCCGCGAAGAACCTGATGACGAACGTCAACGGTCTCTACGCGTTCGGCGAGTGCAACTACCAGTACCACGGCGCCAACCGCCTGGGCGCGAACGCGCTGCTCAGCTGCACGTTCGACGGCCTGTTCGGCGGCTTCAGCGTCGCGAGCTTCGCCCGCGAGAACGCGGCGCGCGGCGAGGCCCCTGCGTCGCTCTACGACGACGCGGTGAAGGCCGAGGAAGCGACCATCCACGCGCTGGCCTCGTCCACCGGCACCGAGAACCCCTACCTCATCGCCAACGAGCTGGGCGACGAGATGACCGAGGCGAGCACCGTCGTCAAGACGGCTGACCGCCTTGGCCGCGCCCGCCGCAAGCTGGACGAACTGCGCGAGCGCTACTCGCGCGTGAAGCTCTCCGACGGCGCCACGTGGACCAACCAGAACCTGGTCTTCACGCGCGCACTGGGCGACATGCTGATCCTGGCCGACGCGATGCTGACCTGCGGCGACCTGCGCAAGGAAAGCCGCGGCAGCCACTACCGCGCGGACTTCCCCGAGCGCAACGACGCCGAGTTCATGAAGTCGTCGCTGGCCGCGTTCAACCCGAAGACCGGCCGCTGCGACGTCCGCTGGGAGGCCGTCGAGGCCCCGCTGGTGGCCCCGCGCGCCCGCACCTACGGCAAGAAGGACGGGAAGGCGGCGGAGCAGAAGCCGGCGACGGCGGGAGTCTGAGGCGCGGGCTGCGGAGTGGAGTGGTCGCGTCGCCCATTTGCGGCGCTTGGCCACCGAGGCAGTGCGTGGTTGCCGCGCCCTTGGCCCTTGAGGCAGTGCGTGGTTGCCGCGCCCTTTCGCTGCGCTTGGCCCCCTCTGGTCCGCGCGCATGGCGACCAGGTGCCTTTCGCGAACCGCGGCAAGGCCTCCCCTCCCCGCCGCGGAAACCACCCCGGGTTATCCCGAACCCAATTTCGGTCACGCCCCGAACAGCCGCCCCAGGAATTCGCCCACCGCCGGCCAGTACAGGCTGGCCAGCACGCCGCCCGTGAAGAGGAACGCCGCGATGCGCGCACTGCGGTCCCCCAGCATCGTCGCGATCGGGCTGTCGCCCAGGCCCAGGTTGGCGCGCAGGTACATGCGGTGGATGACCACCAGCACGAGCGGCGTCAGCACGGCGAATCCCATCGCGCGCGCGCCGAAGAGCTTCGACGCGTGGTCGCTGAGGGCGTACATCAGGTAGGCCATGATGGTCACGGTGCCCGTGACGGCCAGCAGCCAGTTCAGGTCCTCGACGCTGTCGTAGCCGGCACGGGGCTTCCAGTCGGTCACGTCGCCGCGCTCGCGGGCCAGCTGCACCGCGCGGATGTCGGCCAGGCGCTTGACGAAGCCCAGGAACAGGGTGAGCGTGAAGACGACCACGACCAGCCAGATGGACACCGGCACGGCGATGGCCAGGGCGCCCGCGATCGCGCGCAGGACGAACCCGCTGGCGATCGTGGCGACGTCGATGAAGCGCACGCGCTTGAGCTTCAGGTTGTAGGCGACCTGCAGCAGGACGTAGATGCCGATGACCGCCGCGACCTCGGGGCGCGCGAGCCAGGCCAGCCCCAGCGCCACCGCGATCAGCGCGACACCGCCGGACAGCGCGGCCCCCGGGGGGACGGCGCCCGACGCGACCGGGCGGTTGCGCTTGACGGGGTGCTTGCGGTCCTCGTCGGCGTCAAGCGCGTCGTTGATGGCGTAGAAGCCGCTCCCGGCCAGGCAGAACGCGGCGACGGCCAGGGCCGTCGCGATGAACATCGCGTGCAGGCGGGGACCGTCCGGCCGCGCCGCCCCGCCCGCGACCGAGAAGGCCAGCGGGATCAGGACGAAGGCGTTCTTCACCCAGTCGCCGGGGCGGAAGAGCCGGATGGGGGCGGGGAGCATGGCTCCCCTTCTATCGGACGGCGCCTATCATTGTTCCGACAAGTTCCGGCCGGTCGGCGCCCCGAAGCGCCGCACGGACCGCACAGACGCACCCCCCCGCGGCCAGCACCGGCCCCGGACCAGCCCCAGAGCCGAAAGCGCCCCGAACCATGGTCGCCCCCACCGCCACCCCGTCCACCCAGACCAAGACCGTGCTCGTGAAGGTCCGTCGCCAGGACACCCCCACGGGCGAACCGCGCTGGGAGACCTTCAAGGTCCCCTACGGCGAGGGCGCCAACGTCATCAGCGTGCTGCAGTGGATCGCCGCGCACCCGACGACGAACGACGGCAAGCGGACGACGCCGGTCGCCTGGGAGTCCGGGTGCCTGGAGGAAGTCTGCGGCTCGTGCACCATGGTCATCAACGGCCGCGTGCGCCAGAGCTGCTCGGCGCTGATCGCGAACATCGTGCAGGCCGACGGGACCATCACGCTGGAGCCGATGTCCAAGTTCCCGGTGGTGCGCGACTTGGCCGTCGACCGCCAGCGCATGTTCGACAACCTTGCGCGCGTCAAGGCGTGGGTGCCGATCGACGGCACCTGGTCGCTGGGACGCGGCCCGCTCGAGCCGCCCGCGCAGGCCGAGACCCGCTACAAGCTGAGCACCTGCATGACCTGCGGCTGCTGCCTGGAGGCCTGCCCGCAGTTCGGGCTGGAGTCCGATTCGTCCAAGTGGGACGAGTCGCTCCAGGGCGCGCAGGTGTGGAGCCAGGTGCGCCTCTTCAACATGCAGCCGATCGGCGCAACGCTGGCCGGCGACCGCCTGGACGCGGTCATGGGCGAGGGCGGCATCGCCGACTGCGGCAACGCGCAGAACTGCGTGAAGGTCTGCCCGAAGGAGATCCCGCTGACCGAGTCGATCGCCGAGGTCGGCCGCCAGACGACGATCCGCGGCGTCAAGCGCTTCCTGGGCGGCTGATCGAACGAAGCGCCCCGCGCGCGGGGCCGCGCCGTCACACCAGCTTCGCCAGCACCTCGTTGGCGAGCAGCGCGCCGCGCGCGCTGAAGCGCAGCGCGTCATGGCCTGCGTCGCCCACCCACTCGAGCAATCCGTCGCCCACCGCGCGCGCGATCGACGCGCGCCGAGCGCCGCCGCGCGCGCCCAGCGCCAGGATCCGCTCGACCTCGTCGCGCGGGAGCCCCGCGCGCAGCCGCAGGCCCATCATCAGCCGCTCGCCCGCCTGCATGTCGGGCGTGCCGTGCTCCACGTCGACCGCGGGCGATGCCCCCGGCGACGCCAGCCAGTCGCCCAACCGCGGCACGTTCTTCCAGCGCACGCCCTGGGCGTGGCCCGATGCGCTGGGACCGATGGCCAGCCAGTCGCGGTTGCGCCAGTACAGCAGGTTGTGCCGGCACTCCTCCGCGCCGGGCCGTCCCGGCACGCGGCGTGCCCAGTTGCTCAGTTCGTAGGCCTCGAAGCCGGCGGCATCCAGGCGCGCGGATGCGATCTCCCACATGCGCGCCTCCAGGTCCTCCTCGCACGGTGCGAACTCGCCGCGCTCCAGGCGCACGGCCATCGCGGTGTTGGGCTCGTATGTCAGGCCGTAGCAGCTCAGGTGGTCGGGCCCCAGCTCCAGCGCCCGGTCCAGGTCGGACTCCCACTGCGCGAGCGTGCCGCCGGGGATGCCGTAGATCAGGTCCAGGCTGATGCGCCCGATGCCGGCCGCGCGCAGGTGCGCAACGGCACGGCCCACGCTCGCCGGGTCATGCCAGCGCTCGAGCGCCTTGAGGAGCGCGGGCTGGAAGCTCTGTGCGCCCAGCGACACGCGGTTCACGCCGGCGGCCACCAGCACCGCCGCGACCTCGGGCGTCACGGTCTCGGGATTCGCCTCGACCGTCCACTCGGCGTCCGGCGCCAGGGGCAGCCGCTCGCGGACGGCGCGGGGCGCGCGCGCCAGCAGGTCCGGCCGCAGGAGCGTCGGGGTGCCGCCGCCGACGAAGACCGTCGCGAGCGGGGCGTGCACGAACGGCGCCATCGCCGACAGCTCGTCCTCGAGCCGCGCGACGTACGCGGGCTGCCGGTCCTCGCGGTCGACGAACGAATAGAAGTCGCAGTAGTGGCACTTGTGGAAGCAGAACGGCACGTGCACGTACGCGCCCTCGAAGCGCGGCGCGGCGCCTTCCAGCACCCGGTCCACGGGAACGGCGGTGGGCGGGACGCTTCCTCCCGTTCCGGCGATGGGCAGCGAATGGGCCATGGGCAGCGCCCGGCATCCTAGGAGGAGGGTGCCCGGAGGGCGGTACGATCCGCGCGCAATGACGACCCCTGCCCGCACGACCCCTCCCCATACCGCGATCGTCGGCCTCCAGTGGGGCGACGAAGGCAAGGGCAAGATCGTGGACCTGCTGACCTCCGAGCACGACGTCATCGTCCGTTACAACGGCGGAGCGAACGCCGGCCACACGGTGCAGGTGGGCGACCAGCGCTATGCGCTGCACCTGATCCCGTCGGGCATCCTGTACCCCGACAAGGCGTGCGTCATCGGCAACGGCGTCGTCGTCGACCCCGAGAAGGTGCTGCAGGAGTTCGAGACGCTCCGCGCCCGCGGCGTGCACATCGGCGGCAACCTGAAGATCAGCGACCGCGCGCACGTGGTCATGCCGTACCACAAGGAACAGGACGCGGCGCTCGAGGAGTACCTCTCGGCCAAGACCTCCGGCGACCGCGGCAACCTGTCGATCGGCACCACACGCCGCGGCATCGGGCCGACCTACGCCGACAAGGTGCGCCGCAGCACCGCGATCCGCATGGGCGACCTGCTGGACCCCGCGTACCTGCGCAGCCGCCTGGAGGTGGTGTGCAAGCTGCGCACCGCCGAGCTCGAGGCGCTGGGCGTGCAGACCGCGCCGCTGGACCCCGCCGCGCTGGCCGAGCGCTACGCCGGCTACGGCGAGCGCCTGCGCCCGCACATCCAGGACACCGTCTACGCGCTGCACGACGCGATGCGCGCGGGCAAGCGCCTGCTCTTCGAGGGCGCGAACGCCAGCCTGCTGGACATCGACCACGGAACGTTCCCGTACGTCACCAGCAGCAACTGCTCGACGCTGGGCATCCCGGCCGGCACCGGCGTGCCGGGCCACGCGATCGGCCGCGTGCTGGGAATCATGAAGGCATACAGCACGCGCGTCGGCGCAGGCCCATTCCCAACCGAACTGGACAACGAGCTCGGCCAGCGCATCCGCGAGCGCGGCCGCGAGTACGGCACGACGACCGGCCGCCCCCGCCGTTGCGGCTGGCTGGACCTGGTGGCGGTCCGCTACAGCGCGATGGTCTGCGGCGCGACCGGCATCGCGTGCACGCTGTTCGACGTGCTGAGCGGCCTGGACGAGGTGAAGCTCTGCGTCCGCTACCGCCTGCCGGACGGCACCGAGACGGACCGCTTCATCCCCGACGCGCACCGGCTGGAGTCGGTCACGCCCGTCTACGAGACGCTGCCAGGATGGAGCGAGGACCTGCGCGACGCGGGCGACCGCGCCACGCTGCCCGCCAACGCGCGGCGCTACCTGGAGCGCATCGAGCAGGTCGTCGGCGTGCCGATCGAGGTCGTGAGCCTGGGCCCCGAGCGCACGCAGACGCTGGTCGACGGCCGCCGCGCCGCGGCGCTGGCCCACGCCTGAACCCGGCGCCGAACACGCACGTACGCCCGCAGCCGATGACCGCCACGACGCCCACCACCGCCCCCGCCGCCGCGGGCACCGAGCCGCCCGCGCGGGTGCCGCAGCACGTCGCGATCATCATGGACGGCAACGGCCGCTGGGCCGAGCAGCGCGGGCTTCCGCGCATCGCCGGCCACCGCGAGGGTGCGCGCCGGGTGCGCGGCACCGTGCAGGCGTGCTCGGACGCGGGCGTGCAGGCCCTGACGCTCTACTCCTTCTCCAGCGAGAACTGGAAGCGGCCCGCGGAAGAGGTGGACGCGCTCATGGAGCTGGCGCGGCACCACCTGCAGCTCGAGCGGCAGATGATGCTGGCGAACAACATCCGCTTCCGCCGCATCGGTCGCCGCGACGGCATGCACCCCGCCGTGCTGGCGGAGTTCGACCGCACCGAGGACGAGACCGGTACCTGCACGGGCATGACGCTGTGCCTGGCGATGAACTATGGCTCGCGGCAGGAGATCCTGGACGGGGTCCGGACGCTGGCCCAGCGGGTGCGCCGCGGCGAGCTTGACCCCGCGGCCATCGACGAGCACGCGATCTCCGGGGCCCTGGGCACGCACGGCCTGCCCGACCCGGATCTCCTGATCCGCACCGCCGGGGAACGGCGCCTGTCGAACTTCCTGCTCTGGCAGATCAGCTACGCGGAGCTCTGGGTCACCGACGTGCTTTGGCCGGAATTCCGCGAGACGGAACTGGCCGCGGCCCTGGCCGACTTCGCCCGCCGCCGCCGGACCTACGGCGGCCTGGGCGCAGGCAAGGCCTGAGAGGCGACGTGCCGCCGCCGGGCAATCGGCCCCGATTCACGGCGGGCCATCGCGGCGCAACGACCGAGAATCAGCCCAATCGGGGTGGATTCATGCGGGTTTCCGGCCCCCCGTTCCGTATACCCTTTGAGCCCCCGCCATGCGCTTTCCCGACGCCGTGAAGCAGTTCCTCGTCGCCACCGCGTTCCTCGCGGCCTGGGCCCTCGGCCAGGGCGCCGCTGCCCAGTGCCCGCCGGACGCCTGTGCCGAGGCCGCGAAGTCAATCTGGCTGGGCGACCTGAACAACGACGGCCTCGTCAACGACGACGACGTGCAGTTCTACAGCCGCTGCATCGCGGACTCGGGGACCGGGACCACGCCGCCCTACTGCGCCGCCGCGGACCTGAACTTCGACGGGGTCAACGACACCACCGACCTCAACTACCTGTCGCGCGTCGTCGATATGGCGCGCGACGCGACGATCAAGAAGCTGCCGAAGGTCGCGTTCAGCGAGGTCCGCACTCGAAAGCCGCCGCAGCAGACGAATCCCGTCATCCCGCAGACGCGGTACGTCGAGTTCCTGACGCCGATCGGTGCCGCATCTCCCCTGCCCACCAGCCCGCCGGCGCAGGTGGCCGCCCCCACGGTCAACCAGGTGCTGGTCGGCGACCCGGCGACCATCCGGCGCTTCGGCCCCGGCTGGTTCTACATCAAGGTCTGCCGCTCCACCGCCGCCGCCGGCCCCACCGACATGATCAGCGGCACCATCGCCGTGGTCGAGGCGCTGGATGGCATGGCGTGGGTCTCGAACCCCCTGGACTCCACGTCGCGCGGCCTTTCGCTGCTGGCGGACGCGACGTTCGGATCGCCCGTCGCCGATGCGGTCCCGGCAGGCGTCGTACCGCTGATCCAGCCCGCCGCGAGCAGCCTCGCGGTGCCCGGATTGGCCAACGGCCGTCGATTCACGCCCGAGACGGACACGAACGTCACCCACCTGGTCGTGTTCCGCGACCCCGCCGGCCCGCGCGCCGCCCCGGCGGTCGGGCAGCGCGTGAACGTGCCGACCAGCGCGAATCCGAACACCCTCTGCGACCTGGCGTGGACCGTGCCCAGCGCCACGCCGACGCTGCCTCCGTGGGATGCAATCGTCACCGCGATCACGATCGTCCGCGGCGTCGGCACCTCCGAGTACGGCTGCATCTACGCCGAGGCCACCGGCGCGAGCATCGGGCCGATCGGGTCGCTGGACTCCAGCTACTCGCCCATGCACATCTACCGCTGCCGCACGGCCGGCACGCTGACGCGCGGCAACAACTCGTGCACGACGACGAGCGACACGCCCTTCGCGCGCAACCCGTCGTGCACGGCGTCGACTTCGGGATGCGGCGAGCTGAACCCCGACGGCACGGTCCGCGACTGCTTCCTGCCGCAGGACGGCAAGGGCTGCAGCGACGCCGACTGCTGCGGCGCGGTCTGCCAGCTGGACCCGACCTGCTGCTCCGAGTCGTGGGACACCTCGTGCGTGAACCAGGCCCTGCTGACCTGCCGCAGCTGCGGCACCAACCCGGCCAGCTGCTTCGAAGTGCACCCGACGCCGTCCTGCACCGACCCCGCCTGCTGCGAGCAGGTCTGCCAGAGCGACCCGGCATGCTGCTCGGCGTCCTGGGACGAAGGCTGCGTGGAACTGGCCGGCCAGCTGTGCCTTTCGTGCGGCAAGGCCGCGACGGGCGACTGCCTGGAAGTGCACCCGCTGCCCTACTGCGCCGATGCGACGTGCTGCGCCACCGTCTGCAACGTGGACCCGCTGTGCTGCAGCTCCGGCTGGGACCAGGCATGCGTCGACATCGCGCAGGTCCGCTGCGTGGCCTGCGGCGGCCCGACGACCGGCGACTGCTGCGTCATCCACGCCTCGCCCTACTGCAACGACAGCACCTGCTGCAGCGCCGTCTGCGGCCTCGACCCGTACTGCTGCGAGACGTCGTGGGACCTCAGCTGCACGCAGCTGGCACTGGTCAACCCGTCGTGCGCCGCGCAGAACTGCGCGTGCGGCCAGCCGACCGCGGGCAGCTGCTTCGCGATCCACGCGACCCCCGGCTGCTCGGACGCCTTCTGCTGCCAGTTGGTGTGCCAGCGCGACCCCTACTGCTGCGCGGTGAACTGGGACCGCTCCTGCCGAAGCCTGGCGAACGACACGTGCGCGACCAACGCGGCCTGCCTTGACCCGGTGACCGGCCTGCCCGTGGTGGGAAGCTGCTTCATCCCCCACCTAACGCCCGGCTGCGACCGCCCCGGCTGCTGCAGCCAGGTCTGCGCCGATGCGGCCTACGCGTACTGCTGCAACGTGGCATGGGACGAGCAGTGCGCGATCCGCGCCTCCGCGGTCTGCGACACCTGCGGCGACCCGCTCTCGGGCAGCTGCTTCCAGGAGCACGGCACGCCGCGCTGCGCGGACGGTTCGTGCTGCAACACCGTCTGCGGCGTCGACCCCTTCTGCTGCAGCGAGGCCTGGGACGGCCTCTGCGTGACCATCGCGCAGGCCCGCTGCCCGTCGCCGGTCGCGTACTGTGGCAGCGGCAACTCGCGCAGCTGCTGGATCCCGAACTTCACGCCTGGCTGCTCGGACTCGACGTGCTGCAGGTCGATCTGCACCAACATCGACCCCTACTGCTGCGAGGCACGCTGGGACGCCGTGTGCGCCCGCGAGGCGGGCTACCTGTGCACGCCGCAGGGCTTCGTGGTCACCATCGGCCGCGAGGGCTGCCTGACGCCGCACGCCTCGGCCGGCTGCGCGAACGCCGACTGCAGCCGCGCGGTGTGCAGCGTCGACCCCGCCTGCTGCACGACCGCGTGGGATGCGCGCTGCGTGGACATCGCCAGCGCGGTCTGCGTGGCGCCCGACGCGTGCCCGTCGACGGGCGACTGCTTCGCGCTGCACTCGGGCCCCGGCTGCCAGGACCCGGCGTGCTGCAACGCCGTCTGCGCGATCGATCCGTCCTGCTGCAATGGCGCCTGGGACGCCGCCTGCGTCAGCACCGCCCGCACCGCGTGCAAGGTGCCGCCCGGCTCGGACTGGCCCTGCCCCTGCCTGGGCGAGTGCACCGAGACGCACGACAACCCCGGCTGCTCGGACGGTTCGTGCTGCGCGATCGTCTGCAACCTGGATCCGTCGTGCTGCACGCAGACCTGGGACAGCAACTGCGCCGGCTTCGCGCGCGAGTATTGCTGCGGCCCGGTCGGCTGCGGCTCCGGCTGCAACGGCGACTGCCTGGTCGTGCACGACACGCCCTACTGCAACGACCCGTACTGCTGCGACTCGGTCTGCCGCGCCGATCCGCTCTGCTGCGCCGAGAACTGGGACTCGATGTGCGTGGCGACGGCCTACGAGCGCTGCGCCAGCGCGTGCGGCCTGGACGATGCCGGCAACTGCTGGGCCGAGCACGAGCTGCCGGGCTGCAAGGACGGCCGCTGCTGCGGCAGGATCTGCACCACGGACCCCGCATGCTGCACGGTGACGTGGGACGCCAACTGCGTCACGGCCGCCAACGCGACGGTGAACGCCCCCTACTGCAAGATCCCGAAGAACGGCGACTTCAACGCGGGCGAGCCCTGCACGCCGCACGACAACCCGGCCACCACCAACAAGCCGTGCGGCGACGCGGTGTGCCTGCAGGACACGTACTGCTGCCAGGTCGAGTGGGACGCCAGCTGCGTGGACATCGCGGTCACCATCGATGCCTGCAACTGCACCTACGACTGCGGCGACGCCTGCGCCGGCAGCTGCTGCCGTGCGCACGCGAATGCCAACTGCGACAACGCCGACTGCTGCAAGGTGGTCTGCGCGCAGGACAACTACTGCTGCACCGTCGAGTGGGACGCCGTCTGTGCCTCGATGGCGCGCACCAGCTGCAACGGCGAGGACGAGGCCTGCCCGGTGCCGCCGTGCGGCTCGGACCTGCTGGCAAGCTGCTGCGTGATCAGCCCGCTCCCGAACTGCGCCGACCAGACCTGCTGCGACGCGATCTGCCGGGTGGACCAGTACTGCTGCACCGTCCAGTGGGACCTCTCGTGCGTGCAGCAGGCGCGCTCGGGCGACTTCCCGCAGTGCAAGTGCGACGACGGCGGCTGCGGCTCGCCGAATGCGGGCAGCTGCTTCCAGACCCACCCGACCCCGTCGTGCAGCGACCTCGGTTGCTGCCAGACGGTCTGCGCGTTCGAACCCACCTGCTGCGAGAATTCCTGGGACGCGAACTGCGTCTCCATCGCCAACTTCTTCTGCGGCGGCGGCTTCACGGGCCTGACCGACGCCTACGGCGGCCGCAAGCCGGACGCGGGCGGCCGCGTGCGCACCCCGCCCAAGGGCTGGGTCCCGCCGCGCGAGCGCGCCAAGCTGCGACAGCCGCCGAAGCAGGTCCCACCGGGCATGCCGCAGGTGCCGTCGCGCAAGCCGGAAGGCGCCGCGCCGATCCCCCGCACCGACGCCACGCGCGGCGGTGCGATGCCGGAGCCGGAGGCCGATGAGGCCAAGCCGGCCAAGCCCTCGGCCGGCACGGGCAGCAAGTAGGCCGCGGGAGATTGGGTCCGGGATAGCCCGGGACCGATTTCCGGGTGTTCAAGACACTGGCGCATGACCGCGCCCTTTCGCGGCGCTTGGCCCCCGAGGCAGCGCGTGGTTGCCGCGCCCTTTCGCTGCGCTTGGCCCCCTCCTCCGCGAACTTCCTCGCTCCACCAGGTTCCGCTCGTCATCGTGTTCGGCCGATTCGGCACGTGGGGCGACCCGGGCCGAATCGGTACGTGGTCCGCGTGCCTCATGGCCTCGTACGTCGCTGCGGAGGGGGCCAATGCTCGCTGCGGGCGCTCGCACACGGACGTTCCACCGGCGATCGTCGCGCTGCCATTG
>JBEIFT010000064.1:0-12106 GCA_040382255.1 Phycisphaeraceae bacterium | reverse complement strand
GCCGTGGGCTACAGCCTGGACGAGCTGACGAACGACATCACCGGCAACACCAGCGCCTGCTTCGAGCCCTCGATCGACTACGTCGTGGTCAAGATGCCGCGCTGGACGTTCGAGAAGTTCCCCGAGGCCGACGAGACGCTGACCACGCAGATGAAGTCCGTCGGTGAGGCGATGGCGATCGGCCGCACCTTCAAGGAGGCCTTCCAGAAGGCCGTCCGCAGCATGGAGGTGAAGCGCTTCGGGTTCGGCCTGGACAACAACGACCGCTGGCTGCGGCAGCGCATGGCCGACGCCGCGCCGGCGGGCATCGCGACGGGCACCGAGACGCGCATCAACCGCCCGACCGAGTCGGCCAGCGCCGACTGGCCGATCCCCGAGGACACGCTGCTGCGCAAGCTGGCCGTGCCCAGCCAGGGCCGCCTGTACTTCGTGCGCTACGCGCTGCGCATGGGCTGGTCGGTCGACCGCGTCTACCAGGTCACCAAGATCGACCGCTGGTTCCTGCGGCAGTTCGCCGAGCTGGTCGCGTTCGAGGACCGCATCCTGGCGGTGCCCTCGCTGGCCGCGTGCCCGCGCGACCTGATGTTCGAGGCGAAGCGGCTCGGTTACAGCGACGCCCAGCTGGCGAAGTCGTGGCTGGGCGAGATCTCGCCGACCAACATCCTGAAGGTCCGCGCCGCCCGCAAGGCGATGGGCGTCGAGCCGGTCTACAAGCTGGTCGACACCTGCGCCGCCGAGTTCGAGGCGGCCACGCCCTACTACTACAGCACGTACGAGGAGCCCTACTCGGTGAACGGCAAGCCCGTCACCGACGACGAGGTGCGCATCACCGGCACGCCGAAGGTCGTGATCCTGGGCGGCGGCCCCAACCGCATCGGCCAGGGCATCGAGTTCGACTACTGCTGCTGCCAGGCCTCGTTCGCTGCCGAGGAGATGGGCCTCGAGAGCGTGATGATCAACTCGAACCCCGAGACGGTCAGCACGGACTTCGACACCAGCGACCTGCTGTTCTTCGAGCCGCTGACGCTGGAGGACGTGCTGAACGTCGTCGAGCGCCTGAACGGCGGCGGCATCGACAAGGCCGACCGAAGCGGCGGCGTCGTGGGCTGCGTCGTGCAGTTCGGCGGCCAGACGCCGCTGAACCTGGCGCACGGCCTGGTCGCCGCGGGCGTGCCGCTGGTCGGCACCAGCGTCGAGAGCATCGACCTGGCCGAGGACCGCGACCGCTTCAAGGCGGTGCTGGAGGAGCTGGGCCTGAACCAGCCGCCCTCGGGCATCGCGCGCAGCCTGGAGGAGGCCGTCGCCGAGGCCACGCGCGTCGGCTACCCCGTGCTCGTGCGCCCCAGCTACGTGCTGGGCGGACGCGGCATGGAGACGTGCTTCGACGAGGCCGCGCTCCGCCGCTACATGACCACCGCGGTCAACGTCAGCGACCTGGCGAACGCGCCGGTGCTGATCGACCGGTTCCTCTCGGACGCCGTCGAGGTGGACGTCGACGTCGTCGGCGACTTCGAGCCGCACGAGGGCAGCCGCTCGCGGCAGGTGCCGCAGCGCAGCGAGCACCCGCAGGCGATCGTCTGCGGCGTCATGGAGCACATCGAGGAGGCCGGCATCCACTCCGGCGACAGCACCTGCACGGTGCCGCCGTACAGCCTGCCGCCCAGCATCGTGAACCGCATCCGTGACCAGGCCCGCGCGCGGGCCAAGCGCCTGCGCGTGCGCGGCCTGATGAACGTGCAGATGGCCGTGAAGGACGAGGTCGTCTACATCCTCGAGGTCAATCCGCGCGCGTCGCGGACGGCGCCGTTCGTCAGCAAGGCGAAGGGCATTTCCTGGGCGAACGTCGCCGCGAAGGTGATGATGGGCGGGTCGCTCTCGGAACTGGGCGTGCAGGAGGTCCCCGACACCGGCTTCTACGCGGTGAAGGAGAGCGTCTTCCCGTTCACCAAGTTCCCCGGCGTCGACGTGGTGCTTGGCCCCGAGATGCGCTCGACCGGCGAGGTCATGGGCGCCGACCGCAGCCTGCCCGTCGCGTTCGCGAAGGCGCAGATGGCGGCGGGGGTGCACCTGCCGACCAAGGGCAACGTCTTCCTGAGCGTCCGCGAGGGCGACAGGCAGCAGGCCGTCGAGGTCGCGCGCAGCCTGGCCAGCATGGGCTTCCAGGTCATGTGCAGCGAGGGCACCTACCGCACCCTGCAGCAGTTCAGCGTGCAGTGCACGCTGGTGCCGAAGATCGCCACCGGCCAGCGCCCCAACGTGCTGGACCTGATGGCCAACGGCCAGGTTCAGCTGGTCATCAACACGCCGACCAAGAAGGGTGGCAACACCGACGAGGGCCGCATCCGCGCCCAGGCCGTGCGCGCGAACGTGCCGATCATCACCACCATCGCCGGCGCCCGCGCCGCGGTGCAGGCGATCCAGGCGCTCCGCGGCGGCAATTGGCAGGTGTTCGCGGTGCAGGACTACTTCCCGGGCCTGGCCCGCAAGCGCGCCGAACCCGCGATGGCGGCCGCCGGAAATTGATCCTGCCACAGTAGTTCCAATTTCCGGCGGGAAATTGGAACTACTGTGGCAGGATCAATTTGGTTTCCCTCGCCCACCTATACTTCGCGCCTCCCATGCAGACGCTGACCGACTACCTGCCGGCCTGGTTCCCGAGCGGCCCCTCCCTGGCGCAGCTCATCGCCAGCGTGATCGTGGTCTTCACCGCGCTCCACGTCATCCTGGGCTGCTGCGCCTACGCCATCTGGCTGGAGCGTCGCCTCTCGGCGTGGATGCAGGATCGCGTCGGCCCGAACCGCGTGGGCCCGTTCGGCCTGCTCCAGCCGCTGGCCGACGGCCTGAAGTTCTTCCTCAAGGAGGACTACACGCCGAAGCACGTCGACAAGGCGATGTTCATGCTCGCGCCGGCGTTCCTGGCGATCCCGTCGCTCATCGGCTTCGTGGTGATCCCCTGGGCCGGCACGCTCGACCTCTCGTCGATCCCGTTCCTGGGCCTGACCGGCAGCGTGAAGATCGTCGGCGCCGACGTCAACATCGGCATCGTCTACATGCTGGCCATCGCCAGCCTCTCGGTCTACGGCGTGGCACTGGGCAGCTGGGCGTCGAACAACAAGTTCGCGTTCCTGGGCGGCCTGCGCGCGGCCGCGCAGATCATCAGCTACGAGATCCCGATGGGCGTCAGCCTGCTGTGCGTCGTGCTGCTGGCCGGCTCGTTCGTTCCCAGCCAGATCGTGGCCGCGCAGCAGACCGGGGTGTGGTTCATCATCCAGCAGCCGATCGCGGCGGTGCTCTTCTACGTCTGCATGCTGGCCGAGACGAACCGCCTGCCCTTCGACCTCGCCGAGTGCGAGAGCGAGCTGGTCGGCGGCTACCACACCGAGTACTCCAGCATGCGCTTCGCGCTGTTCTTCCTGGCCGAGTACTTCAACATGATCGCTGGCTCGGCGATCTTCGTCGTCCTGTTCCTGGGCGGCTGGAGCATCAACCCGCTGGGCGCGTTCATCGGCCACGACCTGCCCGCGCAGGGGCCGCTCCCGCTCATCCTGGCGCAGATCGGCGTCATGGCCGGCAAGACGTTCCTGGTGCTCAGCCTGACCATCGCGCTGCGCTGGACGCTGCCCCGCTTCCGCTTCGACCAGCTGATGCGCCTGGCGTGGGAGGGCATGATCCCGACCGCGCTGCTGGTGCTCCTGTGCACCGCGGTGTTCACCTACTTCGGCGCCGGCGGCTACATGTGGGTCGGCAGCCTCGTCTCGTTCGCGATCGTCTACTTCGTGGGCCCCAAGCTCCCGACGCAGCCGAACCCGAACGCGAAGATCGCGCTCATCGGCAGCCGCTACTGCCCGGCCTGACGCCGGGCCTCGGCTTCGCAGCACTCCCACCGGAGCATCCCATGGCCACCGTCCGCACCGCGTGCCGCACCGCGTCCGCGATCCTTTCGCTTTCCGCCGCCTCCGTCGCGTTCGCGCAGGATGCCGCCCCCTCGGCCCAGCAGGAACTGGACGCCCTGCGCGCCGAGGTCGCCGCGCTGAAGGCGCAGCAGTCCGGCGAGTGGCTCGATGCCCAGCGCGCCCAGCAGGTCCGCGCCACCGTCGCGGACCTGCTGGCCGACAGCGGCGCCCGCACGTCCTTCCAGGCCACCGGCGGTGCGGCGGGCTACGACCGCGGATTCTTCGTCCGCGACGGCGCCTTCACGCTGCGGGTCAACGCGCTGGAGCAGGTGCGCTTCGTGTGGAACAACGGCTACGCGCGCACGGCGTCGGTCCCCGGCAGCGACGCCGCCGACAACCAGTGGGGCTTCGAGAACCGCCGCACGCAGGCCTTCCTGAGCGGCACCGCGATCGACCCCAGCTGGACCTACCTGGTCGGCTTCGCCTACGACGCGCAGGTCGATCCCTACGTGCCCGCCGCGGACGAGCTGCGACTGCTCTACGCGAGCGTCTCGAAGTCGTTCGGCAACGGCCTCTCGCTGGTCGTCGGCCAGATGAACGTGCCGTGGACCGCCGAGAGCCAGCTCTTCAACGCCGGCTTCGCGCAGATGGGCGACTACTCGCCGTTCGAGTACGCGTTCGGCGTCGGCCAGGCGACGGGCGCGATGCTGCAGCGCGAGACCGAGGCCTTCCGCGCGAAGATCGGCCTGTACGACGTGTTCGGCAGCGATACGCAGAATTCATGGGATTCCGCCGAGAACCAGAGCGTGGCGCTCGGCGCGCGCGGCGAGTGGAAGATCGCCGGAACGTGGCAGCAGTTCGAGCGCGAGAGCAGCGCGCGCGGCACGCAGTTCGGCCTGGTGGCCGGCGTCGGCGTGCTGTGGGAGAACGGCCGCGCGATCAACGGCCCGACGGGCGTCTACGGGGCGAACGTCGAGGCGCTCACCGTGGACCTGCGTGCCGACTTCGGCGGCGCGAACCTGGTCGGCCAGTTCTTCGCGGGCGAATCGTTCGGCAACGACAGCTACGGCGCCGCGCTGCAGGGCGGCGTGTACCTGACCGACGCGGTCGAGGCGTTCGGCTCGTTCACGTACATCGGCATGGGCGAGCCCTCGTACATGGTGCAGGCGGGCGGCAACTGGTACCTGGGCGGCGACGGGCTCAAGGCCACCGCCTACGTGCTCGTGCCCATCAACCAGCAGTTCAGCCTGGACCAGGGCCTGGGCCTGGCGACGTTCGCGAACAACGTATCGCTCGTCGTGCAGCTGCAGCTGATGTTCTGAGGAGCACCACGCGCGGTTCCGGGGGGGTACGCGCGCCGCACCGGCGTCAGCGCCGGTCGCGCGCCATGCGGCGCATGGTGCCGGCCCACGCGCCGTAGTCCAGCGCGGCGCGGCGGCGCTCGGCGGCGGAAGGCCACTTCGCCCGGTCCGCGCCGAACGCGGTCTCCATGCGCCACTTCCAGTAGCTGCCGCCGAGGCGGAACCGCGTCTTGCAGCCGAGCAGGAAGAGGTTCCAGGCGCCGCGAAGTGCGTGCATGGGGCGCAGGATACGGGCTGCGGGCCGCGCACGGCCTTTCCGCGCGGTGAAGCAGATCCGTCACCGGGCCCGGCTAGCCTGCCGCGCGTGGCAAAGACGCGCACCACCTTCCTCTGCCGCGAGTGCGGCAACACGCAGCCCAAGTGGATGGGCAAGTGCCCCGACTGCGGCGCGTGGGACGCGCTGGAGCGCTTCAGCGAGGCGCCGGCGCTGGCCGACGCCGCGCTGCCGCCCGGCGCGCTGGACGTGGGCGCCCGCACCGACGGCGCGCCCCGGCGCGCGGTGGCGCTGGCCGACGTCAAGCCGCTGGACGTACCGCGCGTGCCGACAGGCATCCCCGAGCTCGACCGCGTGCTCGGCGGCGGCTTCGTGCCCGGCGCGGTGGTGCTGATCGGCGGCGACCCGGGCATCGGCAAGAGCACGCTGCTCCTGCAGAGCGCCGCGCGCCTGGCCGACCGCGGCGGGCGCGTGCTCTACGCCAGCAGCGAGGAGAGCGCCGCGCAGGTCAAGATGCGCGCCGACCGGCTGGACGGGGCCGGCGCGCCCGTGCGCGGCGGCAACCTGCTGCTCCTGGCCGAGGCCAACGTCGCCGTCATCGCCGAGGAGACCCGGCGCCTGAAGCCGCAGCTCCTGGTCGTCGACTCGATCCAGCTGGCCTACCGCGGCGACGTGGACGCCGTGCCGGGAAGCGTCACCCAGCTGCGCCGCACGTGCCTGGACCTGGTCGCGCTGGCCAAGACCTCCGGCATCGCCGTCGCGGTCGTCGGCCACGTGACCAAGGAAGGCGACCTTGCCGGCCCCAAGCTGCTCGAGCACCTGGTCGACGTCGTGCTGGCCTTCGAGGGCGACCGCCACCACGCCTACCGCGTCGTGCGCGGCATGAAGAACCGCTTCGGCAGCACGGCCGAGGTGGGGCTCTTCGAGATGACCGGCGCCGGGCTTGCCGAGGTCGAGGAAGCCACGCTGGCGCCCGACGTCGTGCCGGCGGCACCCGGCACGTCCGCCGCCGCCGCGCGCCGCCCCGGCAGCGTGTTCGCGCCCGTGCAGTGCGGCACGCGCGTCCTGCTGGCCGAGATCCAGGCGCTGACCGCCACCGGCTTCCTGGGCGCCGCCAAGCGCCGTGCCAGCGGGCTGGACGCCGCGCGCCTTGCCATGCTGATCGCCGTGCTCGAGAAGCATGGCGGCCTGCGCCTGGGCGACCAGGACGTCTACGCCTCCGCGCTCGGGGGCCTGCGCGTCACCGAGCCCGCCGCGGACCTGGCGGTGGCGCTGGCGATCGCCGGCGCGTTCCACGAGCGCGGCGCCGGCGCGGCGACCGTCGCGCTGGGCGAGCTTGCGCTCTCCGGCGACGTCCGCACCGTGCGCCAACTGGACCAGCGCGTGCAGACCGCGGTTCGCCGCGGGGCACGGCTCCTCTTGGTCCCCGCCGCGCAGGCCGCCTCCGCGCGCGCCGCGGCCGGTGGCGCCGAGGTCGTCCCCGTCGCCCATGTGCGCGACGCGATCGACCACCTGGCCTGACGCGGCGTTCGGCACCGTGATCCAGGGCGGCGTGTTCCTGACCAACCCGCTGGTCGCGCAGTCGCTCAACATCGTGACGCTCGGCGCCAACTGGTACTTCAACCAGAACGCGCTCAAGCTCACGCTCGACGGCGGCTGGGCCATGAACCCGGTGCGCTTCAGCCAAGGCCTGTACGGCCAGTCGCTCTCGGGCTGCGACTGGCGGGCCAGCCAGACGGGCAAGGGGACCGGCGCGGTCGTCGTCCGCTGCCAGCTGCAATTGCTCTTCTGAGGCCGACCTGCGGTAGCCTGCGGGGATGCGTGGGGCCCTGGCCCTCATCCCCGCCGTGGTCACGTGCGCGCTTGCCGCGCCGCAGGTCCACGCCATGCAGGCGCCCCCGTCCGGCGCGCCCGCCGGCAGCCCGCAGGACATCGCCGACCGCCTGCAGCGCATGCAGCAGGACATCGACGCGCTGCGCCAGCAGAACGCGGACCAGGCCAAGGAGATCACCGACCTCCGTTCCCAGAACGGGGACAAGTGGCTCTCCGAGCAGCGCGCGTCGCAGATCCGTGGCGTGGTGGCCGACGTCCTGGCCGATTCACAGGCGCGCGCATCGCTCCAGGCAGCGGACGCCACCGCCGGCTACGACCGGAACCTCTTCATCGCCAGTGCCGACGGCAACTTCCGGCTGAACATCGAGGGGCAGCTGCAGATCCGCTATGCGTACAACAACGTCCCCAACTCGTCGTTGACCCCTTCCGCCGGCCACGACCGGTCGCAGGCCCAGAACGAGTACGGCTTCGAGCTCCGCCGCGTGAAGATGAACTTCTTCGGCCACGTGTTCGACCCCAGCTGGACCTACCGCATCCAGTGGGCGTACGAGCGCGACGGCGAGAACAGCGGCCGCGCGCTCTCCTTCGAGGACGTCTTCGTCCAGAAGGCGCTCGGCGACGGGCTCTTCGTGCGCGTGGGCCAGTGGATGAACCTGTTCAACTACGAACGGGTGGTCGGCAGCCGCATGCAGCAGTTCGCGGACCGGTCGCTGGTGGACCTCTACTTCGACACGTCCTGGGTGCAGGGCGTCCTGCTGGGCTACGAGCAGGAGCGGTTCCGCGTGTTCGGGTCGTACAACGACGGCGGCGGCAACCGCAACATCGGCGCCGTGCTGGGCACGGGCAACCCCACCGAGTGGGCCTTCACCGGCCGCGCGGACTGGAAGTTCGCGGGCGCCTGGGGGCAGCTCCGCGAGATGCAGGGCTGGGTAGGCAGCCCGTTCGCCGCCGCCGTCGGCGCGGGCATCAACTGGCAGCGCGCCGGCGGCAACCCGCCGCCCGGCCGCATCACCGTCGGCAACGGCAACCTGCCGGACCAGGCGGGCAGCGGCACGGCGAACACGCAGGTCACCAACCTGTCCTACACGGTGGACGGGAACCTGCGCGGCGACGGCTGGAGCGCGTGGGCCGCGTTCCTGGGCAACTGGACGTACGACGGCGGCGCGGTCGCGAAGGCGCAGGGCGTGGAGAACGCGCTCTCGTACGGCACCGTGGTGCAGGGCGGCGTGGTCGTGACCGACGCCGTCGAGCTCATCGCGCGCTACGAAGGCCTGTGGGTCGTCTCCGACAACCAGAACCCCACGCAGGCCAACCCGCTGGTCTCCCAGTCGCTCAACATCGTCACGCTGGGCGCCAACTGGTACATCCACCAGAATGCGCTGAAGCTGACGCTCGACGGCGGCTGGGCGATGAACCCCGTGCGCTTCAGCCAGGGCCTTTACGGACTCGGGATCGTGGGTTCCAGCTGGCGCGCGAGCTCGACCGGCAAGGGAACGGGGGAGGCGGTCATCCGATGCCAGCTGCAGCTGCTGTTCTGATCGCGGCCACGCTGGCGCAGGCGCCGTCCGTGCAGGCCGCGCCGGCCACGATCACGCCCCCGGCCGGCGAGACGCTCGAGCAGCGCTTCGAGCGCATGCAGCGCGACATCGACGCGCTGCGCTCGCAGAACAGCGCGCAGGCCGACCGCATCACGCAGCTCGAGACGCAGACCGGCGAGCAGTGGCTCAGCGAGCAGCGCGCGTCGCAGATCCGCGGGATCGTGGCCGACGTCATGGCCGACTCGCAGTCGCGCGCCGCGCTGCAGTCCTCCGGCGCGACGTCCGGGTACGACGGCAACTTCTTCCTGGCCAGCGCCGACGGCAACTACCGCCTCAACATCGAGGGGCAGATGCAGATCCGCTTCGCGTTCAACCACCTGCCGGGGACGGCGATCAAGCCGCCCGTCCGCGGCCAGGTCGAGGACGAGTACGGCTTCGAGCTGCGTCGCGTGCGCCTGAACTTCTTCGGGCACTTCTTCGACCCAAGCTGGACGTACCGCCTGCAGTTCTCGTTCAACCGCGACGCCGGCGCGGTGAACCGCAACGTCGCGCTGGACGACGCGTTCGTCCAGAAGGCGTTCGGCGACGGCTGGTACGCACGCATCGGCCAGTGGAAGTCGCAGTTCAACTACGAGGAGATCACCTCCAGCCGCACGCAGCAGTTCATCGCGCGCACGCTGGTGAACGGCTACTTCTCGCAGGACTTCATCCAGGGCGTGATGCTCGGCTGGGAAGGGTCCAAGGTCCGTGCGTCGCTCAGCTACAACGACGGCGGCGGGATGAAGAACGTGGCCGTGCTGCAGTCCACCGGCAACCCGACGCAGTGGGCGGCCAGCGCCCGCACGGACTGGCTGCTGGCCGGCGCGTGGGGCCAGATGAAGGACATGCAGGGCTGGGTGGGCAGCCCCTTCGCGGCGATGATCGGCGCGGGCCTGAACTGGCAGCGCGCGGGCGGCGTGCCGCCCGCGTCGCGCCAGTCGCCCGGCACCGGCCTGCTGGCGACGGGCACCTTCGCGCAGAACGCGCTGCTTTCGTACACGATCGACGGCAACCTGCGCGGCGACGGCTGGAGCGCGTGGGCCGCGTTCCTGGGCAACTGGACCACCGCGACCGGCGCGAACGGGGCGGCGCTGGGCCTCTCGAACGTGCTTTCCTACGGCGTCGTGGTGCAGGGCGGCTTCTTCGTGACCAACGAGCTGGAGCTCGCCGCGCGCTACGAGGGGCTCTGGGTCGCGTCCGGCAACCGCACCTTCGGCGCGGTCACCGGGTCGCTGCTCGACCAGACGCTGAACATCGTGACGCTCGGCGCAAACTGGTACCTGGACAAGAACGACCTGAAGATCTCGGTCGACGGCGGATGGGCCTTCGAGCCGGTGCTGTTCTCGAACGGCCTGTACGGGGACAACATCTCGGGGACGGACTGGCGCGCGTCGCAGACGGGCGTCGGCACCGGGGAATGGGTGCTGCGGGCCCAGCTACAGCTGCTGTTCTGACCGCCTCGCTGGTTGATGTGCGTAACACCTTGCCACAGGGATATTTGCGGCTATTGCCGTAACGCATAATTTCCGCGTCCCTGCGCAATTGCCTCAGCGCCAACACGTCCGCCGGGTTCGCGCTATCATCTGACCTTCATCCTCGCGGCCAGGTTTGGCCGATAGAGGGTGAATCCCACCCGCCCTGCCTTGGAGGCAACGGCACCTCACGGTGGGTACTAGCACTGGGACCGGTGGTTGAACGTCAGAGCCCCGGCCCGAAACAAGGAGCGAACGCACATGAGTCTGACCAAGTTTGTTGGGCTCCTCGCGGGCTCGACCCTCACGCTCACGAGCGTGAGCTTCGGCGCCACCGAGGCGAACAACGACACCGCCGCCCAGATCAATGACCTCAAGGCCGAAATCGCGGCCCTGAAGGCACAGCAGGGCGACCAGTGGCTCACCGAGCAGCGCGCGGAGTCCATCCGTGGCGTCGTCCAGGACGTCCTGGCCGACAGCAGCACCCGTTCGAGCTTCCAGGCTGCCACCAACGGCGCTGCGGGCTACAACGGCGGATTCTTCATCGCGAGCGGCGATTGGAACCTCAAGATCAACGCTCTTGAGCAGGTCCGCTTCGTGTGGAACAACGGCTACGGCAAGTCGCCCGCGGCGGCCCCCGGCGCCAACACCGACAACAACCAGTGGGGCTTCGAGAACCGCCGCACGCAGGTGTTCTTCTCGGGCAGCGCCTTCAAGGACTGGAAGTACGTCGTCGGCATGGCCTACGACGCGCAGGACGATCCGTACGTCAACTCGTCCAACCAGGTCCAGCTGTACTACGCGTACGTCCAGAAGAACTTTGGCGATAAGTTCAACGTCAAGGTCGGCCAGCAGAACGTGATGTTCACGGCGGAGAGCGAGCTCTTCAACGCCGGCAACACGCAGATGGGTGACTACTCCATCTTCGACTACATGTTCAGCGCGGGCCAGGGCGTCGGCATCTCGGCCGAGGCCATGTTCGGCGACAACTTCAAGGTGAGCGGCGGCTGGTTCAACATCGTCCAGCACGGCGCCGGCACCGACATCAACCAGTGGAACTCGTACGACAACCAGGCGATCGCCCTGGCCGGTCGCGCGGACTTCCTCTTCGCCGGCAAGTGGTCGTCGTTCGAGAACGAGAGCAGCATGAAGGACAGCGGCTTCTCGGCCGTTGCCGGCGTCGGCGTCACGTGGCAGAACGGCCGCGCGATCAACGACAACGCTGCTGCTGGTGGCAACAACTTCTACGGCATCAACCCGTTCGGGATCACCGCCGACGTTCGCATGAACTTCGGTGGCGCCAACCTGATCGGCCAGTTCGTGTGGATGGACTCCTGGACGTCTGATCAGGCCAACTGCGGCTTCAACGTCCAGGGCGGCTACTTCTTCACGAACGAGCTCGAAGGCTTCGCGGCCGTCGCGTACAACAGCACGGCCGACTCGCACTTCTTCATCCAGACGGGTGCCAACTGGTACTTCGCTGGCAACAACATGAAGATGACCGTCATGGGCATCATCCCCTGCGGTGGCGGCTCGATCGGCGACTCGCTGCGTGGCTACGAGGGCGGCATCGGCCTCTCGGACACCAACAACAACTTCTCGCTCGTCGCTCAGCTGCAGCTGATGTTCTGATCCCCGGATCAGGACGACGACTCGCGAAACGAATCTTCCGTCGGACCCGGCCGCGGCCGGGTCCGACGGAAGATTCGTTTCGCGAGTCGTCGTCCTGATCCGGGGATCAGAACATCAGCTGCAG
>JBEIFT010000063.1:0-12261 GCA_040382255.1 Phycisphaeraceae bacterium | reverse complement strand
TACGCGACGTTGTAGTCGACGCCGTCGCGCTGGCAGTCAAGGTAGCGCCGGTAGAGGTCGCCGAGCCCCTGCGTCGCGATCAGGGCCGAGATCGCCCGGCCCGCGATGCTCAGGGTGCGGCGGTCGACCTGCGACCAATCCCGGTCGAGGCGTGCGTTGCGGATGATGGAGGCCCGTCGCTCGCGCACGATGCCCTCGGCCTGGGCCTGCTCGCGCAGGCGCAGCGACGCCGGATATGGGAAGACCTGCGTCATCGCCCCGCCGTCGACGTGCATCTCCCGGTACTTCCCGCCGTCGGCCTCGACGTCGATGAGGACGGGCGGGAACGCGGCGGGAATGGCCGCCGAGGTGATGAGGATCGTGCGGATGAGGTCCAGTGCGCCGGCCGCACGCTGTCCCGGACGCTACCCTCGCTGCCATGTCGGCCCACCACCTCCCCGCCATCCGCGCCCTGTTCCCCGGCCTCTCGACCGGCACCGTGATGCTGGACAACGCCGGCGGGTCGCAGCTGCCGCGCTGCGTCATCGATGCCATGCGCACGTACATGGAACGCTCGTACGTGCAGCTGGGAAGCGACTGCCCGCTCTCGGTGCGCGCGTCGACCGTCATCCCGCGGGCGCGCGAGGTGGTCAAGGTGTTCCTGGGCGGCGATGAGGCCGCGGATGGCCGGGCCGGCGGGCCGACGGTCGGCGCCGGGATGGGCGAGGTCTTCTTCGGGTCCTCGTCGACCGTCCTGTGCTACGAGCTTGCCGCCGCCTACGCCGACGCGCGCGACGCCTGCCGCAGCCCGGAGAACGCGCCCGCCGACCTGCGCGAGCACTTCGCACGGGAAGTCACCCTGCACGGCCGGCGCGGCCACGGATCGCTGCGCGACCGCCTGCTGGCGCGCGACCGGATCGTCGTCTGCACCGCGGGCCACGAGGCCAACGTGGGGCCCTGGATGCGTCTGGCGCTTCGCGGCTACACGATCGTGCCGTGGCATGCCGAGCCGATCCGCGAGACCGGTGGCCCCGACGCGGGCCGCACCAGCTGGCGCCCGTCGCCGGACACGCTGCGACGGCTGGTGGACGACCGCACGCTGCTGGTGGTGGTGCCGCAGGTCTCGAACATCCTGGGCGAGGTCTGGGACGTGCGCGCGGCGGCGGAGATCGCGCACGCCGCGGGGGCGCGCATCGTGGTCGATGGGGTGGCCTACGCCCCCCACCGCGCGCCGCGCATGGCCGATCTGGGCTGCGACTGGTACGTCTATTCGACGTACAAGGTGTTCGGGCCGCACATGGCCGCGATGTTCGGCACCCACGAGGCGATGGGCGAACTGGTGGGACCGAACCACTACTTCCTGGACAGCACGGTGCCCTACAAGTGGGAACTGGGCAACGCGAGCCACGAGGCCGCGGCCGGCGTCGCGGCGATGTGGGACTACATGCGCCAGCTCTGCCGGATCGCGGATGGCGGCGCCGCGGACGCCAGCGACGCGGGCCACGACTGGTCCGCACCCCCCACGCGCGACGTCTTCGACCGCGCGTTCGACGTCATCCGCGGGCTGGAGGACCGGCACACCGCGCAACTGGTCGACTACCTGGCGCGGAAGCCGGGCGTCCGCATCGTGGGCCCGAACAACGCCGGACCGGGCCGGGTGGGCACGATCTCGTTCACCAGCACGGCGGCGACCCCCGCGCGGATCGGGCGCCACCTGGGCGACCGCGACATCGCGATGCGCCACGGGCACGCGTACTCGAAGCGGCTGGTGGAGCAGCTTGCCACCGATCCCGGGCTGAACATCGACCCTGCCGCCGGCGTGGCGCGCCTGAGCGTGCAGCACTACAACTCGCCGGAGGAACTGGATTTCGTCTGCGGCGTGCTGGACGAGGTTCTCTGAGGGTGATGCGCGGCGGTGCGGCGATGGCCGCGGCCGGCGCCGGAGTTCAGGTTCCCGCGACGCCGTCAGCCGAGTCCTGCCACCGTTCCTTGGGCCCCTGCCGTTCCATCCAACGGCCCTCGGGCACGGGCTGGTAGCCGAACTGCTCGTACAGGCCGTGCGCGTCGCGGGTGGCCAGGCACCAGCGGCGCACGCCCTGGAGCGAAGGATGCCGCTCGAGTTCCGTGAGCAGGCGCTTCGAGATGCCCTGGCCGCGGAAGCGCTCGTCCACGAACACGTCGCACAGCCATGCGAAGGTCGCGCGGTCGGTGACCACGCGCGCCACGCCAACGGTGGCGCCGGATGCATCGTCGATCGCCACCGCGGTGATGCTGTTGCGGAGCGCCTCGGCCACCACGTCGCGGCGGATGCCCGGGGACCAGTAGGTGCCCGCGAGCATCCGGTGGATGGCGTCGAGGTCGTGGCGGGCGGGGTCGAGGGAGATGGTGACGGGCATGGAACGGTGGCCGCAGGCTACGTCACGGTGCAGGCGGCGTGTCCTCGAGCCATGCAGAGCCACGGACGCCACAGCAGAGTCTTGTTCTTGTGAAATACCGTTACTTCACAAGATGTGTATGCTTGCGTCCATGCCCCGACGCCCCATCCACGTCATCGCCGGAACCGACGACTGGGCCGTCATGATGGCCCCGGTCCGCTTCGAGATCGTCGAGGCGATGCGCGGCCTCGCCCCGTGCTCGGTCGGCGAGATCGCGCAGGCGCTCGACCGGCCGGCGGACACGCTCTACCCACACCTGCGCCAGCTGCTGCGGATCGGCGTGGTCGTCGAAGCCGGCCAACGCGCCGGCCGCACCCGCCCCGGCAAGCTGTACGACCTGGTGGCCGACGACTTCCGCCCGAGCTTCCGCGGCGCAGGTGCGGCGGCAAAGGCGCGGACGATCGACCACTCCGTGCGCAGCATGGCCGGCATCGTGACGCGCGCCTCGCGCAAGGCGGCCGCGGCGGGCCGCTTCACCCACGATCCCGGCTTCCAGAACGTCATCGGCAAGCTCGAGAACGCGTGGCTCACCCCGGCGGAGATGAAGCACGTGCATGGACGCCTGCTGTCCCTGAAGCGTTACCTCGATGCGCGCAAGAGCCGCCGGACAGGGTCGCTGTACCTGTCCGCGTTCTTCGTCGTCCCGGTCGTCCGTTCCCGCGGGGCCCGCGCGCAACGTGCGTGAGCCGCCGGTTCCATTCCTTCCACGAGCCCACATCCATGCCCAACGCCTCCATCGCCATCGCATCCGCCATGCTCGTCGCCGTCCTGGGCGCCGGGCCGCAGCCCGCCTCCGCACCGCCCCTGCCCCGGCGAGCGGGGCCGATGGGCCTCCGGCTGGGGGAATCCGCGACCGGACCCGTCACGATCGAGTCCGTGCAGCCTGGCTCCCCGGCCGCGAAGGCCGGCATCGAGGGCGGCTGCACGCTGCTGTCGGTGGACGGCAAGGAGGTCCGCGACCGCGAGGCGCTGCGCGAGGCCGTGCGCACGGTCAAGGGCGGCGACACGGTGCGGCTGGCTCTGAAGTGCGGGGACGATGCCGTGAAGACCGTCGCGGTCACCGCCGAGGCCGCATTCGAGACGCTGGTGGGAAGCACCGTCACGTACGGCAGCGTACGGGTCCCGGCGGGCTACCGCCTGCGGACCATCGTCACCGAGCCGAAGGAATCGCCGCTTGCGAAGGACGGGCGGCTGCCCGCGTTCCTCTACGTCTCCGGCATCATCTGCGACACAATCGACCGCCCGACGATGCCCGACGCCGCCGACACGCGCATCGTGCACGCCATGGCCGACGCAGGCTTCGTGACCATGCGCGTCGACAAGCCGGGGGTCGGCGACAGCGAGGGACCGCCCTGCAGCGAGATCGACCTGCAGACCGAGCTCGCCGGCTACACGGCCGCGCTGAAGCAGCTGGCCGCGATGCCGGGCGTGGACCCGAAGCGCGTCTACGTCTTCGGCCATTCGATGGGCGGCGTGCTGGCCCCCTACCTGGCGAAGGAGGTCCCGGTGCGCGGCACCATCGTGTACGGGACCATCGCGCGCACCTGGTTCGAGTACCAGCTGGAGAACGTGCGGCGCCAGGCCGCGATGCAGCCCGGTGTCTCGGAGGCCGACGTCTCGGACGCGGTCCTCGCGGAGGCGAAGTCGAGCGCGATGATCCTCATCGAGAAGAGGACGCTGGGCGACGTATGGGCGCGCTGGCCCGAGCTCCGGCAGCCGACGCAGGGCACGATGCTGGACGAGAACCACATGTCCACCCGCACCATGGCGTTCCACCACCAGCTGCAGGACCTGAACCTCGCGCGGGCGTGGCAGGATTCCGCCGGCGCGGCGCTGGCGGTCTACGGCGAATACGACTGGGTGACCTCGGAGGCCGACCACCGGAAGATCGTCGACATCGTGAACGCCCGGACACCGGGCGCAGGAACGCTGCTGGTGCGTCCCAAGGCGGACCACGGCTTCACGACGCACCCAAGCATGAGCTCCAGCCGGGCGATCATGGGCGGCGGCGAGTTCGACCGCGGGCTCCCGCAGGAGATGCTGCGCTGGATCGCCTCGGTCGAGGGCCGCGACTTCTCCACGCCGCAGCAGCCGGACGGCACGCCCGACGAGGGACTCCGTGCGTGGCAACGGGTTCCCACGGAGGCCTATCCCGGGAAGCAGGACGACATCTTCTTCGTGAACGAGCGCGTCGGTTGGTATGGCAACGGCGCCGGCAAGGTCTTCCGCACCACCGACGGCGGCGACACCTGGACCAAGGCGTGGGAGAAGCCGGGCACCTTCGTGCGCTGCCTGGCGTTCGTCGACGAGAAGGTCGGCGTGCTCGGGAATGTCGGTCCCGGCTACTTCCCCGGCGTCACGGACCCGGTGCCCGTGTACCGCACCGAGGACGGTGGCAGCACGTGGACGCCGGTCGCCGCGATCGAGGGCGCACCGGTCGTCGGCCTGTGCGCCTTCGACATCGTGGAGGTTCCGTTCATCAACGCGGGGAAGCTCGATCGGCGCCCGCGCATCGTCGGCGTCGGACGCGTGGGTGGTCCGGCCGCGTACATCTGGTCCGACGACCTGGGGAAGTCCTGGAAGCAGGGCAAGCTGCCGGACATCGGCGCGATGGCCTTTGACGTCCGCTTCCTCGACGAGAAGCGCGGTTTCATCGCATCGGCGACCGACGCCGACGTCTCGAAGGCGAACGCCCTGATCCTGGCCACCGCGGACGGCGGCACGACGTGGACGGAGGTGTATCGATCCACGCGGCCGTGGGAGATCACGTGGAAACTCGCGTTCCCCACCGAGGGAACGGGCTATTGCACGATCCAGTCGTACGACCAGGATCCCGCGGTGTCGAAGCGGTACGTCGCCAAGACGGTCGACGGGGGCCGGACGTGGTACGAGCTGGAACTGGCCGACGACCCTCGCGTACGGGAGTTCGGCATCGCGTTCCTCGACGAGACCACGGGCTGGGTGGGAGCCATGCCGCACGGCTTCATGACCGTGGACGGTGGGACCAGCTGGCACCGCGCGGACATCGGCAACGCCGTGAACAAGATCCGGCTCCTGCGGTCCGGAACGGGCGTCACGGGCTTCGCCATCGGCACGGAGGTCCGGAGGATGCGGCGGCCGGCCGCCGAGGCGCGGTGACTGCAAGGGGCCCCCACCGAGTGATGGTGGCACACCGCACGTGCCGGTCGACTGCATCCCCCCGCCGCCAGATCGGGGAATCGGCCGCGCATGCATCGCCCCGACCGCGACGCATACTCGTCCCTCGGATGCATCGCCGGATCGTGGATCCCGCGAAGGCACCCGGAACACCGTGCCTGGCACGGAGGAGGACGAGATGCCGTCGAGATCAGCAATCGGGTGGTCGTGCGTCGCATCGATACTGCCGATCGCGGCGCAGGCCGCCGCGGGCGTCCCGGCCGGTCCGAGCTTCTTCGGGACCGACGATCCCGTCGGCCACTGGTTCGTCTCGACGAACGTCGATCGGAACGGGGATGCGACGCATCCGTTCCGGACGGATCGCTTCGAGCAGGCGGTGAACCTGACCTACGACAGCGCGCGGTTCGACTGGATCGCCGACGTTCCGGGCGGCAGCCACGGCGGCGTGGGGAACTGGACGTTCTTCGTGTTCCGCCAGACGTTCGACCTGACCGGGTTCGACCCGTCCACGGCCCGCCTGACGATGCGCTGGGCCGCCGACGACTCCGGCGAGATCATCGCGGACCGCGGCTCGTGGATCCCGGCATTCAGCCTGAACGGCGGCGCGTTGGTCAACTACCCCGGATCGACCCCGGAGCACCGCATCCCGACCTACGACTATTGCGACTGGATGACGATCTCGAGCGGGTTCGTCGCCGGCCTGAACACGATCGACTTCTACGTCGAGGGGAACGGGCAGACGGACGGGTTCGGGCTGCAGGTCCAGTCCTTCACGGCGGACGTGCCGGCACCGGCAGGCGTGGCCGTGCTGGTGCAGGGGCTCTCCTGGATCGGTGGCAGGCGAAGACGGCAGGCCTGAGCGCCGCACGGGGGGGAGGCGCGGCGTTCCGGTGATGGCAGCGGGCCGCACGCAATCGCCCGCCGTCCCGGACGTTGATCGGGCATGCGATCGACGTTCCGGATCGGGCGCCCGTTGATGACCCTGCTCGTTGCCGCGGCCGTGCTCGTCCATGCGGCGACTGCCGTGGCAGCACCCCCTCCCGCGCCGGCGAGCGCGGTGCCGGATGCGGCCATCCCGGTGAGGGTCGGCGACGCCGATCGCCAAGCGATCGTCGTCAACGCACCGGCCCCGGGGACAAGGCGGCCGGCGGTCATCGTCCTGCACGGCGGCATGGGAAGCGCCGAGGACATGCGCGCGAAGACGGGGTTCGACCAGGTCGCCCGCGCCGAAGGTTTCATGGTGGCCTACCCCCAGGGCACCGAGTTCAGGGAAGGGATGCGCGCCTGGAACACCGGCTACCTGCTCCGGCGCCAGGTCCGTGGCGCGGACGACGTCGCGTTCCTCGACGCGCTCATCGAGCGCCTGGTCGCAGACCACGGGGCGGACCCGGCGCGCATCTTCATGACGGGCGGCTCGAACGGGGGGATGATGACCTACGTCTATGCCGTGAAGCGGCCCGAGCGCCTGGCGGCGATCGCGCCGGTGGTCGCGAGCATGTTCTCGTTCGACACCGTGCCGAAGGTGCCGCTGCCGACGCTCATCATCAACGGCGCGAAGGACGAGGAGGTCCCGATCGGCGGCGGCATGAGCGGCAACCCGCTCGTGCGGAGCGCGCAGTCCGCGCCGTTCAAGCCGGTGCGCGAGGTGGTCGATTTCTGGATCAAGGCGAACGGATCGGACCCGAAGGGCGCGGTCACGACGAGCGGCACGGCGACCACCACGGTCCACGCCGCGCAACCGGGCGGCGCGGTGACCGAGTACGTCGAGGACAGCGCGGGCGGGCATGGCTGGCCGGGCTCGCGCGCACGACGGGAGGGCAATGCGCCCATCGCGTCGTTCCGCGGCGCGGAGCGCGTCTGGGCGTTCTTCAAGGACAAGTCGCGAACCCCGGCGGCACCGGCGACTGCGGCACCCACGGCGATGGAGGTCCTGGACTTCCCCGGGCTCGTCGATGCATCGAGGAAGGCGCCCGGCGCGGAGGCCCCGGCGACCGCACGCAAGGTGCCGATCACGCTGCACATGCCTGCAGGAAGCGGGCCGTTCCCCGTCGTGGTCGTGTCGCACGGGGCGGGCGGCGACCGCGACACGCACGCGGGCCAGGCCAAGGACCTTGCGGCGCACGGATACGCGGTGCTCTGCGTGGAGCACGTTGGCAGCAACCGCGAACGCCTGAAGCAGGGAGGCCTGCGGATGATGAAGACCATCGAGGCGATGACCCACGACGCCGACGAGGTGCTCGCGCGCCCCCGGGACATCACGTTCGCGCTCAACACCGCGGCGGAGTGGAACCGGACGAACGATCGGCTGCGCGGCAGGCTGGACCTGCAGCACGTGGGCGTGTTGGGGCACTCCTTCGGGGCGTACACGGCGATGGTCGCCTGCGGCATGCGCCCTGCCCTCGATTGGCTCACCCCGACGGTGGAACCCGGCAAGGGGCTCGGCCCGGACCTCCGGGATCCGCGGGTGCGGTGCGGCGTGTCGCTCTCGCCCCAGGGCGTCGGCGAGCCGTTCTTCGTGACAGAGAGCTTCGCCGGCCTGCAGGTCCCGCTCCTCGGGATCAGCGGCTCCAAGGACGATCAGCAGGCCGGGAAGCCTGCGTCCGGTCGGCGGGATGCCTTCGCGCTCTGGCCGAAGGGCGAGCATCGGTTCGTGTGGCTGGGGAACGCGCGGCACAACGACTTCACGTCGGCGTCGGGGGCGACCGGGCCGGCCTTGCCGAGCCCCACCCGCGACGAGGTGCAGCCGGTCACGCGTGCCGCCACGCTGGCGTTCCTCGACCTGCACCTGAAGCGGGATGCAGGCGCAGCGAGCCGGCTGTCGGCCGATGCGCTGCGGCCGCTCCTGTGCGGCGAGATCGACACGGTGGACGTGCTCGGAAGGTGAGCGACACGGGCCACGTCACGCTACCCGCGTGAAGCCGTGGCGGCCGGCGGGGCAGTCGGTTGCACCGGGGAGGGCAACTCAGACCCGCTCGCGGCCCCACCCGATCCACGCCGAGTCCGGCAGCGCGTGGCCCATCGAGCGGAACATGAACGAGAGCTGCGCATTGTGGTACAGCGCGTGGGTGGGCACCTGCATGATCGCGTCGGCCGCAAGCTGGCGGAACGTGCGGCCGTCGCGATGGCGCTCGACGACGCGCGCCAGCTCGGCGGGCGTCAGGCGCGCGAGGTAGGCGTCCCAGCGCGTGCGCGATGCGGCCAGGTGCGCGCGGATGGCGGCCAGGTCGGGGAGGTCGGCGGGCGCGGGCATCACGACGCCGGCGTCGTCGGATTCCAGCACCGAGATCCAGATCCGTTCCGCGCCGGCCAGGTGCACCAGGGTGGCGTGCACGCTGCCGATGCCGATGGGGAACGGGCGGTGCAGTTCCTCGTGCGAGAGGCGTTCGCAGGCTTCGAGGGTGCGTCCGGTCATCCAGCGCAGCCAGGCGTGGGCGTCGCGGCAGGTGGTGCATGCGTCCATGGCAGGAAGATAGTGCGCTCCCGCCCTACCCTGCGCACATGACCAGCGCCCACATTGCCATTGCGCTTGCGTTCGCCCAGCAGGCCTCGCCCGCCGCGCCGGGCACCGCCGAGCCCGCCCCTGCCGCCGAAGCCCAGGAGATCGCCCTCTGGGCCAGAAACCGCGACGATCGCATGCGCTGGTGGCGCGAGGCGCGCTTCGGGATGTTCATCCACTGGGGCCTGTACTCGCCGGCCGGCGGGTACTGGGACGGCAAGCGCTACGAGCAGCACTACGCCGAGTGGATCCAGAACTGGGCCGCGGTGCCGTGCGCGGAATACGCGCGTCAGATGAGGCCGCTCTTCCAGCCGGACGCGGGCTTCGCCGACGCGTGGGCCGATCTGGCGCGCGACGCCGGCATGCGCTACGCGATCATGACGTCGAAGCACCACGACGGCTTCACGCTGTTCAACTCGCAGCAGCCGTATTCACTGGCGAACCCGGTGGCAGGCGGCACGAACATCTCGCCCGCCGGCCGCGACGTCGCGCGCGAGTTCGCCGACGCGATGCGCGCGCGCGGCCTGCGGCCGGGCTTCTACTACTCGCTGCTGGACTGGCAGCACCCCGATGCCTACGAGATGGCGCTGCCCGGCTACCCCAAGGACAACCACCCGCGCGACCACGAGCGCTACAAGGCCTACGTCCGCGGCCACGTGCACGAGCTGCTTTCGAACTACGGCCCGCTGGCGACGATCTGGTTCGACTACTCCGACGAGAAGCGCCAGGGCCAGGCATGGGGCGCCGCGCAGCTGATGGGCGACATGCGCGCCGACCAGCCCGGGATCCTGGTCAACAACCGCCTGTTCTTCGGGCTGGAGAACAAGAACGGCGACTACGGCACGCCGGAGAAGTACGTCCCCCCCACCGGCCTGCCCGGCATGGACTGGGAGGTCAACCACACGCTGAACGAGTCGTACGGATTCAGCGCGCACGACATGCACTGGAAGGACACCGCCGCGGTGGTGCAGCTGCTCTCGGACATCGTGTCCAAGGGCGGCAACCTGCTGCTGAACATCGGGCCCGACGCGCACGGCCGCGTGCCCGTGCAGGCCGCGGCGGCGCTGCGCGGCGTCGGGGCGTGGATGCGCGTGAACGGCGAGGCGATCCACGGAACGACCGCGAGCCCCTTCCAGCGGCTGGCCTGGGGCCGCGCGACGCAGAAGCCGGGCGTGCTGTACCTGCACGTCTGGGAGTGGCCCGCGAACGGCCGGCTGGTGGTGCCGATGAAGGGCACGGTGCGCGCGGCGCGACTCCTGGGGAGCGACGCACCGCTGCGCGCCGCCGCGAGCGACCGCGAGGCGGGCCGGCTGGTGGTCGAGCTGCCCGCGAAGCCCGCGGACGCGACCTGCCCGGTGGTGCGGCTCGAGCTGGCGGGCGGCGTCGAGCCGATGCCGTTCCTGGTCTTCCCGGCCGACGACGGCACGCTGGCGCTGACGCCGCACGACGCGGTGCTGGATGGCCCGTCGATCCGCGTCGAGCGCGTCGGCGTGATCGGCGACGTGCAGCACAACATCGGGTACTGGCTGGACCCGGCGGCGACGGCGGCGTGGCCGATCGGGATCGGCGCGGACCAGGGCGGGCGCTACCGCGTCGACGCCGAGATCGCCTGTGCGGACGCCGCGGCGGGTTCGCGCATCCAGTTCGACATCGAGGACGGCCCGGGGGCGCCGGAGTTCACCGTCCCCGCGACGGGCGGCTGGCAGTCCTACCGGACCGTGACGCTGGGGCAGGTGGAGCTGGAGCCCGGCGCGCACCGCGCGGTGCTGCGCGCGAACAGCAAGGCCGGTGAAGCCGTGGTGAACGTACGGTCGATCAGGATGGTGCGCCTGTCGCGCTGAGACGGTCCGACCACAACCCCGCCACCGAAAGAGGCCTTCCCCATGCCACGCGTACTCATCTGGGACCTTCCGATCCGTGCCTTCCACGCCGTGTTCGCCGGCGGATTCGTGGCCGCGGCGGCGATCGCGCTGGGGGGCGGCGAGGAGAGCCCCCTGTTCCCCGTCCACTCGATGCTGGGGCTCGTGATCGGTGTCGCGCTCGGGCTGCGCATCGTGTGGGGCTTCGTCGGTTCGCGGCATGCGCGCTTCGCGTCCTTCGCCTTCGGGCCGGGGGCCGTCGCGCGGTACATGCGCGCGGCGCTGACGGGAAAGGGCGAGCGACACGCCGGCCACAACCCCGGCGCGGCCGTGGCGACCTTCGCGATGTTCGCGATCGTCTGCGGGCTGGTCGTCACGGGCGTCATGCTCGGCCTTGGCCAGAAGGGCGCGAAGGACATCCACGAGGTCCTTTCCTACGCGATGGTCGCCGCGGTCATGGCGCACCTTGCGGGGCTGGCGGTGCACACGATGACACATCGCGAGCTCATCGGGCTGAGCATGGTGGACGGACGCAAGGTGGCCGACCCGTCGGACGCGATCCGTTCGCGGCATCCGCTGGCGGCGGTCGCGTTCCTGGCGGTCGTCGGCGCGTTCGCGGCCGGCCTGTGGTGGAACTACGACCGCGCCGCCGCCACCACGCGGCTGCCGCTCATCGGGACGCAGCTGCAGCTAGGCGAGACCCCGGCGGAACGCGAACGGGAGCACGAAGCCGAGCGGCGCTGAGGCGGGCGCCGGCGAGCGCCCAGCCGCCGTGGTCCATCAGGGGACCGGTCCCCACGCCGCGAGCAGCCTGCCCAGGTCCAGGCCATCGACCGTGCCGTTGCCGTCGAGGTCGGCGGGGCCGGACCCCGGGCCCCAGGCGGCCAGCACCTGGCCCAGGTCGTTGCCGTCCACCACGCCGTTGCAGTCCAGGTCGGCGGGTTCCGGGCACGGGGTCTCGAGCGCGGCGCGGTAGAAGGCCCAGCTCGCGTCACCAAGGCCCACGAGCGTCTGCGCGGGGTCGTGGGCAACGCCGGGAACGACCGTCAGGGAATGCGGGACGCCGAGGGTCTGCAGGTGCACGTGGAAGTCCTGGTTCGGCGCCAGCATCGCGTCGAGCGCACCGACCCCCTGCCGGATCACGGTGCAGAGCGCGACATGCGCCGACGCGCGCTGCTCGGCGATGGTCCACGGGTGCTGCGCCAGGTAGTACGCGGGGTCGCTGCCCCAGACCATCTCGAACAGCGCGGCGCGCTGGCGCGGCGGGATGTCGGTGCCCTTCGGCGCATCCATGAAGTCGAGCTGCATCGGCCCGGCACCAAGCATCGAGACGCCC
>JBEIFT010000062.1:0-12329 GCA_040382255.1 Phycisphaeraceae bacterium | reverse complement strand
CTGCTGCAGTCCGCCCCCGCTCCGGCGGCTGCGCCGGCGCCCGCCGTTCCGCCCGCGCCTGCACCGACCGCCGCGCCCGCCGCCCCCGCGGTTCCCGCGCCCGCCGCGCACCCCGGCATGGTCTGGATCCCGGGCGGCGAATTCTCGATGGGCACCGACGCCCCCGACGCGCGCCCCGACGAGCGCCCGGCGCACCGCGTGCGCGTCCGCGGCTTCTGGATGGACGCCACCGAGGTCACGAACGCGCAGTTCGCGAAGTTCGTGGCCGCCACGGGCTACAAGACGATCGCCGAGCGCCCCGTCGACTGGGAGGAGCTGAAGAAGCAGTGCCCGCCCGGCACGCCGAAGCCGCCCGACGACCAGCTGAAGCCCGGCTCGCTGGTCTTCACGCCGCCCGCGCAGTCCGTCAGCCTGGACGACGCCAGCCAGTGGTGGACCTGGACGCACGGCGCCGACTGGCGCCACCCCGAGGGTCCCGCGAGCTCGATCGAGGGCAAGGACGACCTGCCCGTGGTGCAGGTGGCGTGGGTCGATGCCGTGGCCTACGCGAAGTGGGCGGGCAAGCGCCTGCCCACCGAGGCGGAATGGGAGTTCGCGGCCCGCGGTGGGCTGGACGGCAAGCGCTTCGTCTGGGGCGACGAGCCGCTGGACGCCACACGCTGCAACGTGTGGCAGGGGCACTTCCCCGACCAGAACACCGCCGAGGACGGTTTCGCGCGCGTTGCGCCGGTGAAGCGCTTCGCGCCCAACGGCTACGGCCTGTACGACGTCGCCGGCAACGTCTGGGAGTGGTGCAGCGACCTGTACCGCGAGGACACCTACAACCTGCGCGCGATGCGCGCCGGCGGCTTCGCGCCGGTCGACAACCCGCAGGGGCCTGCCACCGCGCTCGACCCCCGCAACCCGCACGCCGCGGACGTCCGCGTGCAGCGGGGGGGCTCGTTCCTCTGCAACCCCTCGTACTGCAGCAGTTACCGACCGAGCGCACGCATGGCGTGCCCGTCCGACACGTCGCTGCAGCACGTGGGGTTCCGCTGCGCGCGGGACGCGCCGCCGGTCGACGCGCCTTCCGCGCCCGCCGCTGCCCCCGTCAGCGCGCCCCGCCCTGCGGCGCCGTGACGGCCTCCATCACGCGCTCCAGGTTGAAGCTGCCTGGCTTCTGGCGCGGGGGGAACTCGCGGAGGCTCTGCAGCCACTGGCCGACGTAGGCCCCCGCGGGCGCGATCATGAACATGTGGTCCAGGTACCAGCGCTGGTACCCGATCGCGTGGTCGTGCTCGGCGCGCTCGAACGGGTCCATGCGGAGGTTCGTGAGGAGCGGCGCGCGCAGTTCGACGAACGGCTGCTGCCACACCTTCATGCCCTCGGCTTCCTGCACCAGGAACGTCGCCTTCCAGTCGCCGTACCGCAGCGCCGCCACGCTGCCGTCGTCGGTCCAGTAGATGAACTCCTTCCGCGGCCACGGGGCGGTGCCCTTCAGCGCCGGCGCCAGGTCGTATCCGTCCAGGTGGACCTTGTATTCACGGTCGCCGACCTTGCGGCCCGCCTTCAGGTCCGCGACGGTCGTCGCGTCCCCGGCCGCGGCCAGCAGCGTCGGCAGCATGTCCTCGTGCGCGGCGATGTCGTTGACGATCGTGCCCGGCTTGATGACGCCCGGCCAGCGCATGACGCACGGCACGCGGTAGCCGCCCTCCCAGTTCGTGTTCTTCTCGCCGCGGAACATCGTGGTGCCGCCGTCCGGCCACGTGAACGTCTCGGCGCCGTTGTCGGAGGAGTACACGACGATCGTGTCCCCCTCGATTCCCAGCTCCTTCAGCTTGTCCAGCAGCGTGCCGACGTGGCCGTCGTGCTCGACCATGCCGTCGGCATAGATGCCCAGCCCGGTCTTCCCGTCCGCACCGGGCTTCAGGTGCGTGAAGATGTGCATGCGCGTGGCGTTCCACCACACGAAGAACGGCTTGCCGTCCGTGTGCGCCCGATCGATGAAGCGGAGGGACTGCTGCAGCACCTCATCGTCGATCGTCTCCATCCGCTTGCGCGTCAGCGGCCCGGTGTCCTCGATACGGCCGTCGGCGAAGCTGTGGATGACGCCGCGCGGGCCGAAGCGCTTCGTGAACGCCGGGTCCTTCGGGTAGTCGGGGTGCTCGGGCTCCTCGGCGGCGTTCAGGTGGTAGAGGCTCCCGAAGAACTCGTCGAAGCCGTGCGCCGTGGGCAGCATCCCGTCGCGGTCGCCCAGGTGGTTCTTGCCGAACTGGCCAGTCGCGTAACCGCGCGCCTTGAGCAGCGTGGCCACGGTGGGGTCCTCGGCCTTCATGCCTTCCGACGCGCCCGGCAGGCCGACCTTCGTCAGGCCCGTGCGGATCGGCGACTGTCCCGTGATGAACGCCGCGCGGCCCGCGGTGCAACTCTGCTGTCCGTACCAGTCGGTGAAGAGGGCGCCTTCCTTCGCGATGCGGTCGATGTTGGGCGTCCGGTAGCCCATCATGCCCATGTTGTAGGCACTGATGTTGAACTGCCCGATGTCGTCGCCCCAGATCACCAGGATGTTGGGCGCCTTGGGCGCGGCGGCCGCGGGGCCGGGCGCGCTGTCCCCTCGGGCGGGGGCGGCCAGGGCCCCGGCAAGCGCAAGGGTGCCGCAGACGAGCCAGGAAAGCGATCTGTGTAGGGCGACGGGCATGCGAAGGAGCCTACCGAAACGCCCACGGCGTGGACGGTCGCCGCATCGGGGCAACCCCTTACAATCGGGGCTTATGACGGCCACCCCCAAGACCGCCGCGCCCGCGCCCGCACCCGCCGCCAAGGCCATCGACCCCGAGACGGTGACGCTCTCGGGCTACGTGGTCGACGAGCGCTACGGCCCCGCGTCGGTCCAGGTGAACGACCCCGCCGACTCGTCGAAGCCGCACCCGCGCATCGGCGAGCCGGGCAAGTTCCCGTTCACGCGCGGCGTGCACAGCACGATGTACCGCAGCCGCCTGTGGACCATGCGCCAGTTCGCGGGCTTCGGCTCGGCGGACGACACGAACCGCCGCTTCAAGTACCTGCTGGGGAACACCAAGGGCACGAAGGCGAACACCGGCCTCTCGACCGCGTTCGACCTGCCCACGCTGATGGGCCGCGACTCGGACGACGCGCTCTCGGCGGGCGAGGTCGGCCGCTGCGGCGTCGCGATCAGCACCATCGAGGACATGCACCGCCTGTACGCGGACATCCCGGTGGGCGAGGTCACCGTCAGCCAGACGATCAACGGCCCCGCGGCCGTCATCTGGGCCATGTACCTGGCGATGGCGAAGGAGCGCGGCATCGGCTGGGACACGCTGGGCGGCACGCTGCAGAACGACATCCTGAAGGAGTTCCACGCGCAGAACGAGTTCATCTATCCGCCGGAAGCCAGCGTCAAGCTGGTGGTGGACACGATCGAGTTCGCCGCGCAGCACCTGCCGAAGTGGAACTCGGTGAGCATCTCGGGCTACCACATCCGCGAGGCCGGCTCGACCGCCACGCAGGAGCTGGCCTTCACGCTGCGCGACGGCATGGAGTACGCCGAGGCGTGCATCAGGCGCGGGATGCCGGTCGACGCGTTCGCCCCGCGCCTCAGCTTCTTCTTCAACAGCCACAACGAGTTCTTCGAGGAGATCTGCAAGCTCCGCGCCGCGCGCCGCATCTGGGCGCTGGCCATGCGCGACCGCTTCGGCGCGAAGCACGAGCGCAGCATGCTGATGCGCACGCACGTGCAGACGGCGGGCTGCAGCCTCACCGAGCAGCAGCCCCTGAACAACATCGTGCGCGTCGCCTACCAGGCGATGGCCGGCGTGCTGGGCGGCTGCCAGAGCCTGCACACCGACAGCATGGACGAGACGCTGGGCCTGCCCACCGAGACCGCGGTGCGCGTGGCGCTGCGCACGCAGCAGATCCTGGCGCACGAGACGGGCGTGCACCGCACCGTCGACCCGCTGGGCGGCAGCTGGTACGTCGAGGCGCTGACCGACCAGATGGAAGGCGACGCCAACCAGTTCATCCGCGAGATCGACGACATGGGCGGCGTCGTGGCCGGCATCCACAAGGGCTACTTCCGCCGGCAGATCGCCGAGGCGAGCTACCGCACCGGCCAGGAGATGGAGGCGGGCGACCGCATCACCGTCGGCGTCAACGCGTACGCCGAAGGCAACGAGGAGCAGCCCGTCGAGATCCTGCAGATCCCGCACACCGTCGAGACCGAGCAGTGCGAGCGCCTGGCGAAGTTCCGCCGCGAGCGCAACGCCGACGCGACGAAGCGTGCGCTGGACGGCATCCGCACCGCGGCCCGCGACGGCAAGAACGTCATGCCCGCGCTGGTGGACGGCGCGCTGGCCAAGTGCACGCTGGGCGAGATGGTCCAGGCACTGGCCGACGTGTACGGCCGCTACTCGGGCGGCCCGGAGTGGTGATGGACGCCGCGCGGCAGCCGCCAGGCCGCCGCCAGCGTCCCGGCCAGCGAGAGTGCGAAGACCGCGTTCGCCGCCTGCGTCGTGCGCAGCGGTGAGGCGTGCACGATGGATGCCACGATCCCGGGGATCAGCTCGAGCACCGCGCCTGCCAGGACGCCCGCCAGGTTCAGGACGGCGATGGCCGAGGCCACGCGGCGCGCGGGCAGCCCGCAGGTGGCGACCTCGTAGGCCAGCACCACCGTCGACAGGGCGAAGCCGATGACGCCCACGTTGCACGCGTCGAACCAGAGCGGCCACGCCACGGGCACCAGCAGCCAGAAGAGGAACAGGGGAAGCGCCGCGGCCATGCCCGCGAGCAGCACGCGCCGCGGGCCGAACCGGCCGCCCAGCCAGCCGGTCACCGGCGCGCCGATCGCCATGCCGGCGTAGAAGCATGACGAGATGATCGTGGCCTCGGGTTCGCGCCACGCCCAGCTCTCCGCAAGCTTCAGGTTCCACATGCCGCCGAAGCCGCAGAACGTGCCCATGCCGCCGCACATGACGAGCATCGCCAGCCACGTGTCGCGGCGGCGCATGACGTCGGCGATGCCGGCGAACGGCGATTCGCGCGGGTCGGCCGTGCCGCCCGTCGGCCCGAACCACCGTGCATGCACCGTCACGCGCAGCAGCACCGCGAACGGCAGCGCGAGCGCCGCGCCAAGGAGCAGGGCGTTGCGCCAGCCGAAGGCGTTCTCCGCGGCGTTGCCGGCCAGGACGCCGAACATGCCGCCCGCGCCCAGCGAGAAGTCGGCCATGCCCATCAGGAACGCGAACGCCGCCATCGGCGCGGATGCACGGGCCATCGCGGCGGCGGCGGGGAAGATGCACGCGCCCGTGAGCCCCAGGATCGCGCGTGCCGCCATCTGGTTGGCCATCCCGGAGCCCTGTGCCATGAGCAGTGCCGAGACGCCGGTTGCGAGCACCACCCACGGCAGCAGGCGCGCCACGCCCAGGCGGTCGACCAGCATGCCTGCCGGCAGCTGGAACGCCGCGAACGCCACCAGGTAGGACGCCGAGACCATGCTCGACTGCGCGTCGGTCAGCCGCAGCTCGGCCGCCATCTCCGACTGCAGCGGCGCGAAGGCGTTCTCCAGCGACCCCTGCACGGTCATGAACGCGACCATGAGGCCGAAGGCGAGCATCGCCGTGCCGCGGGGCGGCAGCGTGCGTGCGGGCTCGGCGGCGGCGGTTGCCATCGGCCGGAAGGTACCCTGCGCGCATGGTCCGCAAGCTCATCCTCGGCACGGTGGTCGGCGCGGTCGCGGCGTTCCTGTGGGCGTACGTCAGCTGGTCGGCGGTGCGGCTCTACGACTGGGCCGTGCAGCCGCTGCCCGCGGCTGCCGAGCTGGCGCCGCAGTTCGCGCGCGCGGTGCCGCGCGACGGTGCGTACGCGTTCCCCTGGCTGGACGTCGACGCCGTGCGTGCGATGCCGCCCGCCGAGCATGATCGCGCGATCGCCGACTGGCGCAGCGCCACGCAGCAGGGCCCGACCGGCGTGCTGCTGGTCCGCCGCGAGGGCCGCGACCCGCTGGGCGCCGCGCGGTACGCGACCGCGTTCGGCTACTTCGCGCTCTGCGCGTTCCTGATGAGCGTGCTGATGGCCACGATGCGCTGCCCCTCGTGGGTGGGTCGCTGGACCATCGGCATGCTGATCGCGCTCTTCGCCGCGATGGCCGCCGACGGCCCCGACCTGGCGTGGTACCAGCTGCCTGCGCGCTGGGTCTACGCGGGGATCGCGGACACGTTCCTGACGTGGACGGTGGCGGCGGCGGCGATCGCGGGGGTGGTGAGGCCGGCGGCGGGCACGCCCGCATCCCACTCCGGTACCCTCCCTGCGTGAAGTTCCAGGCACCCAAGGGCACCCGCGATTTCTATCCCGCCGAGATGGCCGTGCGCCGCCGCATCGAGCGTGCGTGGCGCGACGCCAGCATCGCGTTCGGCTTCGACGAGGTCGACGGCCCGACGTTCGAGCACCTGGAGCTCTACACCGCCAAGAGCGGCGAGGGAATCGTCAACGAGCTGTTCAGCTTCCGCCGCGCGGGCGGCGAGGACGACTACGCGCTGCGGCCCGAGTTCACGCCGACGCTGGCGCGCATGGTCGCCGCGCGCGCCGCGCAGCTGCCGATGCCGGTGAAGTGGTTCGCCGTGCCGAACTTCTTCCGCGCCGAGCGCCCGCAGCGGGGCCGCCTGCGCGAGTTCTTCCAGTGGAACGTCGACCTGCTCGGCGCCGAGGGCCCGGCCGTGGACGCCGAGGTGATCGGCGTCGCGGTGAGCTCGCTGGAGCGGCTGGGGCTGACCGCCAAGGACGTGCGCGTGAAGATCAGCCACCGCGTGGCCGCCGCCAAGCTGGTGCGCGCGCTGGGCGTGGCCGAGGACAAGGTGGCGGGGGCGTTCGAGCTGCTCGACCGCCGCGACAAGATGGCGCCCGAGGAGTTCACGCAGCGCGCCGCGGCGCTGGGCCTGGGCGGCGACGCCCTTGGTCGCTTCGAGGGCGCGGTGCGCACGCGCGTGCCGATGTCCGAGGATCCGGCGAAGCTTGCCGCCGTGGCGGGCATCCCCGCGGAAGACCTGGCCGAGCTGGCCGCGCTGCGCGGGGCGATCGCCGCCGCCGGCCTGGCCGAGTGGTGCGAGTTCGACCTGGGCATCGTGCGCGGGCTGGCCTACTACACGGGCCGGTGTTCGAGATCCACGAGGCCTCCGGCGGCGAGCGCGCGATCGCGGGCGGCGGCCGATACGACGGGCTGGTCGAGCTCTTCGGCGGGCCCAAGACCCCGGCGATGGGCTTCGGCATGGGCGACGTGGTGCTTGGCCTGGTGCTGGCCGACCGCGGCCTGCTGCCGAAGGACGGCGCGGAACTACTGCCGCGCCCGGACGCGTTCGTGATCAGCGGCGGCGACCCGGCCGCCGAGGCCGAGCTGCCGCGCCTCGTCGCGGCGCTGCGCAAGGCCGGCCTGCACGTGCGCCACAGCTACAAGGCGACGCGCAACGTGGGCAAGCTGCTGGGCGACGCGTCCAAGCAGCGCGCGCGGTTCGCGGTGATCCTGGGTGCCGAGATCGCCCAAGGCTCGGTGCAGGTGAAGGACCTGACGACGGGCGAGCAGCGCGCGATGGCGGTGGGCGACCTGCTGCCGATGCTGCTGCGTTAGAACAGCGCGGCGACGACGAACAGCACCCAGATCGCCAGGCCGATCGAGAGCTTCACCAGCAGCCCCGCGGTGCGCCCCACGGCGGCGCCGACGGCCGCCATCGCCGCACGTCCCGGGCCGCGGTCGGCGTAGCTCAGCTCCATCAGGAACGCGCCCGCCGCCGCGCCGCCCAGGGCGCCCAGCAGGCTGCCGATGATCGGCACGAACGAGAACAGCACCATGCCGGCGATCCCGCCGATCACGGAGCCGATCACCGCGCCCCACATGCCGCGCGCGCGGGCGCCGGTCGCCTTGGCGCCGGCCGCGCCCATGAAGGCCTCGGCCACCTCGCCGAGGAACGCCAGCGCCAGGCCGGCGGCGATGGTCCACCAGCTGAACAGCGGGGAGTGCCCGTCGGTGGCCACCAGGGACCACACCTGGAAGATGCACGCCAGCAGCACGAGCAGCCAATTGCCGGGCAGCAGGATCAGCTGCACCAGCACGCACACGGCGCCCAGGGCGGCGAAGAGGATGGATGCGAGGATCGTGCCGACGGTCATCGGGGTTCTCCGGGCTCAGGGGACGGCCACGTGGAGCAGGTCGAGCCCCCCGCCCGCGCGGCGCACGAACCGCACGGTACCGCGCGCACCGTCATCCCACGCGATGACGGCGCCGCCATCGGGGCCGGGCCGCCATGTCCCGCGCGCCACCGGGAACACGTCCCCGCGGCCCCGGTCCAGCGTGCGCGGCGTGTCCAGCCGCAGGTAGAGCCCGCGGTGGTCGTGGATGCGCTCGGCGGACAGGTGGGCGTCCGCACGGCGGAAGTCGGCCGGGGCACCGGTGGTGCCGTCGGCGGTGCCCAGGTCGATCGCCACCCGCCACGTCGCGGCGCATGGGTCGTCGTCCCCCGCGGGCGGACGGGCCGCCAGCAGCAGGTCGAAGTGCGCGGGTCCTTCGCCGGGCCGGTGCCACAGCAGGGCCGCCGGCAGCGGCGGGCTGTCGGCGGGGACCGCGGGAATGTGCTCCGGTGCACCCTGCACGCCGATATCATCCCACGAACCCGGCCGGCCGCGCGCCGGCCACCAGCCGTTGCCAGGAGGGCACGCCATGCACCAGACGTCCACGACACGCAGGATCGCCGTCGTCGCCTCGCTCGCCTCGTCCGCATTCCTCTTCGCCGCGCTTGCCGGGTGCGAATCCACGCCCACGGCCGGCGGCACCGAGGGCCGCGGCTACAACAACGCCGAGCTGCGCGTCAAGCAGGCCAACGATCTGCTCGAGAAGGGCGACTTCGACGGCGCCGCGGCCCAGGTCGCGCCCGTCGTGAAGGACGTCCCCGGCAACTGGGAGGCGCAGTTCGCCTACGGCCGCGCGATGCTGGGGAAGGGCGAGCTCGAGGACGCGCGCCGCGCGCTCGACCGCGCGTACCGCATCCAGCCGAAGAACGAGCAGGTCGTCTCGTCGCTGGGCACCTGCATGGCGCGCCAGAAGGACGTCAAGGACGCGTACCAGCTGCTGCGCTCCTTCGGCAAGGAGTTCCGCTCGTGGCGCGCCTACCTGGCGCTGAGCCACGTGGCCGAGGAAGCCAACGACCCCGACACCGCCGTCACCGCCGCCGATGAGGCCGTCAAGGTGAACGAGCCGCTCCCGGGCGGCCGCGCCTCGATCGACCCGTACATGCGCGCCGCCGACCTGGCGTTCCGCTACGGCAAGGACGCGCAGGGCATCCGCCGCCTGCGCCAGGCGTACGGCGTCAACCCCGACTATCCGCCGATCGCCGTCGAGCTGCAGAAGCGCGGCGTGAAGATCGACGCCGCGACCGCGCTCCCCCTCGGCCCCTGAGCACGGGGCACCAGGCCGCATGACGCCGAACGCCGATCCCCGCGAACGCTGGCTGTCGTGGCTTGGCACGCTGGGCGACCTTGCCCGGCTGCGCATGCTGCGCCTGCTGGAGCGCGAGGAGCTGGGCGTCGGCGAGCTGGCCCGCGCGCTGCAGCTTCCGCAGAGCACGGTGAGCCGTCACCTGAAGCCGCTCTTCGAGCAGGGCTGGGTGACCAAGCGTCCCGAGGGCACGCAGAGCCTCTACCGCATGCCTGCCGGTGACCTGCCCGGCGACATGCGCGACCTGTGGCGCATGAGCCTCGAGCACCTGGGCTCCGGCCCTGCGTGCGAGGAGGACGACGCCCGCCTGGCCGAGGTGCTGGCCGCGCGCCGCGTCGACAGCCGCACGTTCTTCGGCCGCATCGGCGGCGACTGGGACGAGTTGCGCCGCGAACTCTTCGGCGCGGCCTTCGGCTCCGACGCGCTGCTGGCGCTGCTGCCGCCCGACGCGGTCGCGGTCGACCTGGGCTGCGGCACCGGCGAGGCCGCCGAGCGCCTGGCGCCCGTCGTGCGCCGGGTGATCGCGATCGACCGCGAGCCGTCGATGCTCTCCGCCGCGCGCCGCCGGCGGGCGCGCTTCACGAACGTCGACTTCCGCGAGGGCGACCTCTTCCATCCGCCGCTCAAGCCGGGCGAGGCGGACCTGGCCGTGCTGATGCTCGTGCTGCACCACGTCGAGCGCCCGGCCGAGGCGCTGGCCGCGATCGCGCCGGGCCTGCGCGCGGGCGGCCACCTGCTGGTCGTCGACATGGTGCGCCACGACCGCACCGGCTACCAGCAGACGATGGGGCACCGGCACCTGGGGTTCAGCGAGGCCGACCTGCGTTCGTGGGCCAAGCCCGCGGGGCTGTCGCTGGCGCGCCACGTGCGCCTGCGGCCGGACACGGCGGGCAAGGGGCCCGGCCTGTTCGCCGCGCTCTTCGTGCGCGAGGGCAGCGCGACGGGCGGCAGCGCCCCGGCCGCGCGCGGCGCCGCGGTCACTTCGACCCGTCGGCGCGCCACGCGGCGATGATCTTCTCCTGCTTCTCCTTCTTCAGCGCGCGGAACTGGTTCGCGTCCGCGCTGCTGGCGAAGCCGATGACCGCGCCTTCCCACGTGACGGGCGCGGCGGCGGCGTCGAGCTCGGCGCCGGTCAGCGGGCAGACGTGGTTGGTGATCTTCTTCTGCGGCAGCACCTGCGGGGCGGCCAGCTTGGCGCGCTTGGCCTTCGGCAGCGACGCCCACTGCGCGGCGTTCGCGCCGTTCTCGAAGTGCACCGGCCACTGGCCGTAGTAGCCGACGTGACCCTCGCCCTTGATCGACTCCTTGCTGATCGGGTCGGTCCACTTGGGCTTCGCGGTCGCGGCGACGGGCGCGCCCACGATGCCGGGGTTGTCCACCACGTCGGCGCTGTTGGCGTTGACGCTGCCGTCGTTGGGCGGCGCGCGGAAGCGGTTGGCGTCGGTCGGGGCGGGATCCTTCACCGGCACGATGCCGGGGTTGTCCACCACGTCGGCGCTGTTGGCGTTGACGCTGCCGTCGTTCGGCGGGGCCTGGTACGTGTTGGGGTCCTTCTTGGGCGCGGGCTTCGCCTTGAAGTCCGGGCTCGAGACGATTCCCGGGTTGTCGACCACGTCCGCGCTGTTCGCGGGCGCGCTGCCGTCGTTCGGCGGGGGCTTGTACAGGTCGGCCTTGTCCGAGGCGGCACATCCGGCCAGGAGGGCGGCGGACAGGCTCCCGATCGTGAAGATCTTCGTCATGACTGAACAGGATGCCCGATCAGGGCCCGCCGCGCGAGGGGAAACGGGGGGGAGGGGCCACGGGAGCACACGATTCCTGGACGGGTTCTTGACCTTCTCGGCGGGGGGATGGTGGCTATACTCCATGCTTCCATCCGAATAGACGGATGGATAGTCCACCCCGTACCCGGCCAAGGAGGCCCCCGTGACCGCGACCGCCACCCCGTCGACCACGACGACCAACCCGTTCCTGACGAACCCGGTGCTCACCACGACCGAGTTCCCGCGCTTCAAGGTGAAGGACCTCTCGCCCGAGACCGTGCGCTTCGGCCGCAAGGAGATCGAGCTGGCCGAGGTCGAGATGCCCGGCCTGATGGCGCTGCGCTCCGAGTTCAAGGGCAAGAATCCCCTGAAGGGCGCCCGCATCATCGGCAGCCTGCACATGACCATCCAGACCGCGGTCCTCATCGAGACGCTGGTCGAGCTGGGCGCCGAGGTGCGCTGGTGCAGCTGCAACATCTTCAGCACGCAGGACCACGCCGCCGCGGCCGTCGCCGTCGGCCCGACCGGCACCCCGGAGAACCCGAAGGGCGTGCCCGTCTTCGCGTGGAAGGGCGAGACGCTGGACGAGTACTGGTGGTGCACGTGGCAGGCGCTGCACTTCGCGGACGGCAAGGGCCCGAACATGATCCTGGACGACGGCGGCGACGCCACGCTCCTGGTCCACAAGGGCCTGGCGTTCGAGAAGCAGGGCAGCGTGCCCACGCCGACCACCGAGGACAGCGAGGAGTACACGGTCATCCTGCAGCTGCTGAACGCGCTGCAGAAGACCCATCCCGGCTACTGGACCAAGACCGCCCCGAACATCCAGGGCGTCACCGAGGAGACCACGACCGGCGTGCACCGCCTGTACCAGATGCAGGAGCTCGGCCAGCTGCTCTTCCCGGCGATCAACGTCAACGACGCGGTCACCAAGAGCAAGTTCGACAACCTGTACGGCTGCCGCCACTCGCTCGTCGACGGCGTCATGCGCGCGACCGATGTGATGCTTGCGGGCAAGACCGCCCTCATCCTCGGCTACGGCGATGTCGGCAAGGGCTCGGCTCAGAGCCTGCGCAGCCAGGGCTGCCGCGTGAAGG